>CAXMZV010000080.1:0-10982 GCA_964199985.1 Candidatus Ilumatobacter isfjordensis
CAATGCGTCGGGCAGGATGTGCCGGTGCTTGTCGGATCGGCCGCTGCCGTTGGTTCGAGCCAGCCCGTTCTGGCGCACGAGCAACATCGCGTCGACGACCGTGCGCTCGCTGTAGTCCACGACGGGTTCTCGGTTGGACTTCTGGTTGCACGCGTTCACCAGCGCATTGGTCGACAGCGGATAGTGATCAGGGGTCGTGGCCTCTTTCTCGATCAGACACCCGAGCACACGAACCTCTTCGGCAGTCATCTCCATTCACCGCAGCGTAATTCGGAGACAGCGAGCCCCGTGGCGTCGCACTGGTCGGACCGATCGATCCGGCACGGCACCGACCGCTCTTGGAGTGTGACGTGCGACTCCGATCTCCACCGATCCCTGAAACAAAGGCATCACTAATCTCTCGGCGTGCGTCGATATCTCTTGGTTGGTTCGCTTCTCGTGGCGCTTGCGGCCTGCGGCAGCAGCAGCGCTGACGACGCATCGCCCGACGACACCACGCCCGCCGCATCGGCGACCACACAACCGGCGTTCGACCCGGCGGCGGAAGAGGCGCCAGCTGCAACGACTGCCGACCCCGACCCGCCGACGCCTGCGGCCACTGAACCCGCGACGACGGAACCGGCCGCTGAGCCGGTGCTCGGCGCGGAACTTGTGGGCCGCTGGGCGCACTACGACGTTGTTGCGTACGAAGACGGCACGCTCAAGACCTTGATCATCAGCTACGGCTTCAACGACTTCGCCGAGGTCGACGGCCAGATCAGCGACTCGACCGAATTCTGTTTCTCCGAGCAACGCACTGATCAACCGATCGAGACCTCGCTCTCCGACGCGGCCACCCGGCAATCAAGCCGCCGAGCACACCTCTCGAGGTCGACACGGTCGATGGCGTGCTCCGCATCCGTCGTGCCGCGACGCCCACTCCGGTCGGCATCCGACTCGACGACCCGGCCAACGAGTCGCTCCCGACCGATCCGAACGACCCGCGCATCGTCGACGACGATGGTGACGGCCAGCCGGGAATCACCGTCAGCATCAAGGTCAGCGACGATCTCTCGGGCGAGCTGTACATCGCCCGCCGCGAGATCTTCGCCTACGAAGCTCGCCTCGTCGAGCCGGATCTTCTCCAGGGGCAGGTGACCGACGATTCTGAGCAACTGGTCATCGGTGCGAGCGACCCGATTTTTGCGACCTCGGATGCGAACTGGGGGCAGCTTCCCGACCTCGACAAGAGTCCGATCATCCTGCAGCGAGTCGATGCGGACTGGGATTGCGCCCGACTGGCTGCCGAGCGCGACGCGCTGTTCCCGCCGACACCCGTCGTCGATTGGTGAGCGTTCTCCGACGCGGGTGAAGTGCACCGTTCAGTGAGGGCGTTGATCGCGTGAACCAACCGTGAGCGCTGCGCACGCACGCGTGCACGGGCACGCCGTGCCGCTCCGCGTACGATCAAGAACACTGTGGACCCGCGATGAAGAAGAGGAATCGGCCCCAACCATCGAAGTCGCTGCCATCGCCGCGGCCCTCGCCCGTCTACCCCGCCCCAACCCCACCAGGGGCAGTTGACGGGAGTGCCCCAGGGCCCGGACTTGCGCACACGGACACTGAAGTGTGCGAAGTGTGCGGGCAAGGGCCGAGTGTTTTCGCCACGTTTCGGAAGCAAACCGGCATGGTCTTCGTACGGCGAAAGTACGAGATGTCCGGCCGGTTCTGCCGGAACTGTGGCATCGGTGAGTTCCGACAGTCACAGAACCACGCGCTGGCGCTCGGCTGGTGGGGGGTCACCTCGTTCATCGTCAACCTGCCGCTGATGGGCGAGAACCTGAGCGCACGGCGCACGGTACGGGCGCTGGCGCCGCCTCCCGTGTCCAGCGAGGACCGCGAGGGAGCTCCTCTCTATCGTCGTCTTGGCATCTACGTCCCCCTGGCGCTGCTGGTGGCGTTGGGCGCGCTGATTGCTCAGGACCTCAGGACGTCGCTCGCGGATGAACTCGATGGTGCCTGCGTCGACGTCACCGAGTTCGAGGTGCTCGCAGTCCCTTGCTCTGGACCCCACCAGGGAACGGTGATCGCGGTTGTCGACATCGAACCGGAAGGCGCCTGCCCCGCTCGGACCGACGAAGTCGTCACGCTCGCCGGTGACGAATCCCGAGCGTTGTGTGTCTTCTTCGACGGTGACCTCTCGCCCGCCGTGGACTAGCTCAGAAGCGCCGGCTCAGCGGTCGGTGTCGGGAAGTTCGACGTCGTCGTACGTGTCGATGTTGCGGAGCGTCGGAACGAACGCGGCGAAGCCGGCAGCGATCACCATCGTCGCGATGCCACCACCGGCAACGGCCCATGGCACGCCGATTGCCCGAGCGGCCACGCCGCTCTCGAACGCGCCGAGCTCGTTCGAAGCGCCGATGAACACGCTCTCGACTGCCGTCACGCGCCCCAGCTGGGAGTTCGGCGTGGCGAGCGGCACCAGCGTGGAACGGATGGTCATCGACACCATGTCGGCGCCAGCGGCGATGACGAGCGACACGAACGCCACGACATAGTTGGTTGTCATACCGAGCGTGATGTGGAACGCGCCGAAGGTTGCAACGACGGCCAGCAAGGTCGGGCCGACGCGCCGGCTCACCGGCCGCCGCGCGAGCACGAGCCCCATCAGGCCGGCGCCGATGCCAGGGGCAGCGCGTAGCCAGCCGTACGCGATGTCGCCGACCCCGAGACGTTCCTCGGCGATCACAGGGATCAAGGCAACAGCACCGCCGAAGAGCACGGCGAACATGTCGAGTGAGATCGCGGACAGGACGATTGGTGAACGACGAATGAACCGGAGGCCCTGCAGTGCGAGCTTCATCGACGGTCGATCCGTCAGCCTGGTCGGTTCAACGGCGTAGCCGGTCCGCAGCATCGGTGGAACCGACGCAGCGAACAGGACGGCAACGATCAAGTACGCGAGGTCGGGCCCCACCGAATAGAGAAATCCTGCGGCGACCGGACCGACGATCGTGGCGAGCACCCTGGTGAATGCCGCGGCGGCCACCAGGTTCGGCAGAAACTTGCGGGTGACAACGAGTGGGGCGATGGCATGACGCGCCGGAATGGCAATTGCATCGAATGCTCCAAACACAAGGGTGATCAAGAACATCGGCCACACCGCAGCGTTCGATCCGTCCGACACGTCGCCCACATCGCGGCTGTACACAAAGAATGCAATGGCGCACACGACACGACCGACGGTCATCAACGCCGTAACTCGCCGTCGATCGAAGCGGTCCGCGACGTAACCACTGACGATGACCAGCAGCACGGCCGGGATGAACTGCAAGAGTCCGATGATGCCGATGGTCAGCGCATCGCCGGTGATGTCGAACGCCTGCTTGAACAGGACTGCAAGCATCAGCGCGATGCCGGTCGTCGACAGCGCGCTCGAGGCGAGGTAGCGGCGCACCGAAGGGTTCTGGAGCAGACCCGTCTCCGCCTCTACGTTGGTCACGGCGCCAACCTACCGATCGAGTGCGACGCGGCTGCGGGCGTTCTTGCCGATGATCGACGACAGGGCAGGTCGCCTGCATCAACCGCGCGGTCCCAAGTTGATTGCCAACTGTTTCCACCCGGCTCGCACTTGCTGAGGGCGCGGTGGCATCGTGGGCAATGGCCGAATTCGAAGATGTGCTCATCGAGACGCTGGGCGGGATCGACTTCGACCCCGACGAACTCAAGCGCAAGTACCTCGCCGAGCGCGACAAGCGGCTGCGCACCGACGGCAACGAGCAGTACATCGAGGTCACCGGGGACTTCTCCGACTTCGTCGATGACCCTTACGAACGTGCTGCTGACCGCGGGCCCGTCTTCGATCACGTTGATGTGGTCGTCGTTGGCGGTGGCTTCGGCGGATTGCTGATGGGCGGCCGGTTGCGGGAAGCCGGCTTCGACGACATCCGCCTGATCGAGAAGGGCGGCGACTTCGGCGGCACCTGGTACTGGAACCGGTACCCCGGTGCGATGTGTGACGTCGAGTCGTACTGCTACCTCCCGATGCTCGAAGAGCTCGAATACCTTCCGAAGCACAAGTACTCCTTCGCTCCCGAAATCATGGAGCACTCGAAGAACATCGCCCGCCACTACCGCCTGTACGACAACGCGCTGCTGTCCACCGCGGTGACCCATGTGGAGTGGGATGACGATGCAGGCCATTGGGTCATCGACACCGACCGCGGCGACAAGATGACCGCCCGCGTCATCGCCATGGCAAACGGCCCCCTCAACCGGCCAAAGCTCCCGGGCATCGACGGCATCAACGACTACCAGGGCCACACCTTCCACACCAGCCGTTGGGACTACGACTACACCGGCGGCACCAACGAAGGCGGTCTCGACGGCCTCGCCGACAAACGCGTTGGCATCATCGGCACCGGCGCCACAGCGGTGCAGTGCGTTCCGCATCTCGGCGCGTCGGCCAAGGAGCTGTACGTCTTCCAACGCACACCGTCGTCGGTTGACGTCCGCAACAACCGCGAGACCCCCGGCGACTTCCTCGAAGGTCAGGAATCCGGTTGGCAGTACCGGCGGATGGAGAACTTCAACAAGCTGGTCACCGGTGCTGACCAGGACGAGGATCTGGTCAACGATGGCTGGACCGACATCATGCGCAACCTCACGGGCATCGCCGCGAAGACCGCGTCGAAGAAGCTCGGTCGCCGGCTCACACCCGCCGAGCGCGGCGAGCTGATGGAGATGGCGGACTACCGCAAGATGGAGACCGTGCGCCGCCGCGCACAGGAGATCGTCGACGACCCGAACGTGGCAGAGTCGCTGAAGCCGTACTACCGCCAGTTCTGCAAGCGGCCGTGTTTTCACGATGAGTATCTGCCCACGTTCAATCGGCCGAACGTGCACCTCGTCGACACCGAGGGCAAGGGCGTCGACCGCTTCACCGAAACCGGGCTGGTCGCGAATGGCGAGGACTACGAGCTCGACTGCATCATCTTCGCCACCGGCTTCGAAGTCGGCACCACCTACACCCGTCGATCTGGCTACGACATTGTCGGTCGCGGTGGGCAAGTCCTCAGCGACAAGTGGGCGGATGGCTTGCGCACGCTGCACGGCCTCCAGACCGAAGGGTTCCCGAATGCGTTCTTCCTCGGGTTCACACAGGGCGCCGTCACGGTCAATGTGCCACAGACGCTCAACGAGCAGGCCGTGCACGTCACGTACTTGCTTGACGAGGTTCGGTCCCAGGGCGGGACGCAGGTCGAGGCCACGAAGGAAGGCGAAGACGCCTGGGTCACCGAGATGCACGCCAAGGCACGCATGGGGTCACGCTTCCGTGCCGAGTGCACGCCCGGCTACTACAACAACGAGGGTGCGGCCGAGAATCCCAACGGATTCTTCAGTGCTGCCTATGGCGGTGGTCCCGTGAAGTTCTTCGAGATGATGACCCAGTGGCGCGAGTCCGGCGACCTCGACGGCTGCCAGATCACCTGACCCAATTCAGAGCGCCAGTTCTGCGAAGGCATGTGGATCTTGCGCAAATAGTGCGCAAGATCCACACGCCTTCACCGAAGATCGGCGCGGAGTGCGGTGCCGAGGATGGCGTCGGCCAGTTGCGACCAGTACAACTGCGGCACGTCGTGGCCCATCTGGCCGAACACGATGAGGTCGGCGCCAGGTATCGCGGCAGCGGTTGCCTCGCCGCCGGACAACGTGACGAGTGAGTCTTCGCGGCCGTGCACCACGAGGGTCGGAACCTCGACGGCTCCCAGCCGCTCGGTGCGGTCACCGGTGGCGGCGATTGCGGCGATTTGGAACGCCGGTCCGGCGGGATGGAAGCAGCGGTCGTAGGCCTCGATTGCACGTCCTCGGGCCTCGGCTTCGTCGAAGAGCGACCCGCTGATGATCCGCGAGGTCGACACGGTGGCTGCAATCGCACCGTCGCGGTCGGTCGGTGGTGGGGTGAGCAATGCGCCGATCGCCGCTGCGTCTGGTTGGCCGACATCGGAGGCACCTGTCGTCGACATGATGCTCGTCAGCGACAGCAGCCGGTCGGGGTGCTCGATTGCCATCATCTGGACGATCATCCCGCCCATTGATGCGCCGACAACGTGAGCGGCAGGGATCTCGAGTGCGTCGAGCAGGCCGACCGCGTCGGCGGCCATGGTCGAGAGCGAGTACGGCGCGTCGACCGGCTCGCCGACCATCGACTTTGCGTAGAGCGCTATCACGTCGGGCGGATCTCCGGCGGTCTTGGTCGACAGACCGACGTCGCGGTTGTCGAACCGGACCACCCGGAACCCTCGTTCGAGCAGCTCAGACATGAACCCAGGGCTCCACAGCGTCATCTGGGCACCCAACCCCATTACCAGCAGGAGCGGGGGAGCGTCGTCTGGACCGAAGCTCTCAAAACAGATGTCGATGTCGTTCACTTCGATCGTGGGCATCGCAGGATCATGCCACTCGATCGGATCATTCGGCGAAGGCATGTGGACCTTGCGCACCTATGACGCAAGATCCACAAGCGTTCGACAGAGGTGGGTGACGGCGGGTCAGGTGGTGAAGGGCACGTCGAGGAGCGGAATCTTCGCGACGTCGACCTCGTCGATCGTCGCGAGGTGCAGCAGGAAGCTGCCGATGCCCGCGGCACCTTGCATGTAGCCGGTCTGTGCCTCGACGAAGTCGGGGCGGCTGCGATGCTCGGCCTGGTCCCACCAGCGTCGACCGCCCTCGACGGTGCTGCCATCGATCACGACCGCAGCAACCCGGCGTGCCACGTCGAGATACGCGGGGTTGCCGGTGGCCCGGTGCAGCCAGAGCGCGTAGTCGCCGATGCCCGCATCGCCGCAGCACTGCCCGAAGTTGTTCCACAACCCCTTGCTACGCGACTCGGGTGCACCGGTGGCCAGCAGGCCACGCATGTTCGTGTGCAGCCACTCGAGCCAGTGATCGTCGCCGGTGATCTCGTGCAACAGATACATCAGCCGGCCAGTGCCGGGTGGGCCGTGGCACACCCCGAGGTAATAGAGCCCCGGATTCTGGTCGGTGTGGCACACGAGATGGCCGCCACCGTTCTCGACGGTGTGCGCCTCGACGTATCCGGCTGCAGCGATCGCCACGTCGAGGTAACGCTGCTCGCCCGTGGCGCGGTGAAGGTCGGCCAGGAAGTAGGCGACGCCAGCCGCGCCGTGCGCGAAGTTCGGGGCGTCGAACGGGAAGGGCATGTCGGCCATCATCAGCCAGTTCGGCCCGCCCTCGCCGTCGACCGACATCTCGATCAAACGGTCGGCGGTCTGGATGGCCCACTCGAGAGCGTTGGCATCGAGGGCGTTGCGGTGGGCGTACAGAAACCCGATGCCGGCGCCTGCCGCGCCGATGCTGAGGTCGAGCACTTCGCGCTCGCCTGTGATGCCGGTGATGTCAGAGAACGGGATCGGCTCGATCCAACCGATGCCGGAACCGAGCGGCTGGGCCTGGCCTGCCATCTTGCGGACGAGGCCTGCGGCAGCGTCGCGGAACTCGCGTTGCGCGCTTGCCTTCGCCAGCTCGTGGAGGACGAACACGTAGCCGGGCAGGCCGCTGTAGATCGCCACCGACACGTCGCCATCGTCGAGCGATGCGAGTAGCTCGTTGCCGCCACTGATCGCCGTGTCGAGGTACTGCTGGTCCCCGGTGGCGCGATGGAGTTCGAGGTAGAAGAGAACCACGCCAGCGCTGCCGTGATACAGCGTGTGCCGGCTGGACCCTCCACCGGGAATCCGCGACCAGGTCGAGCCGGCCTCGCCTTTGACCTCACACGACGCGATGAACGCCTCGACTTCGAGTGTCTGCTGCAAGACGTTCTGATCGGCCATGAACCGAAACTAGTCAGCGCCGAACCCTGCAAACGCATGTGGAACTTGCGCACATTGTGCGCAACTTCCACATGCCTTCGAAGGGTGGTTGGGTTGATTTCAGTCGTCGAAGCCGACGAAGTTGACGACGTCGTTGTTCGCGGCACGACGCGACACCACATCGTTCGCGACGAAGTCGGGGTTCGGATACCCCATTGCCACGCACGTCATGATGACCTCGTCTTCGGGGATGTTGGCGTGCTCACGGACGACGCTCGACTGCATGATGCCCTGGCCGTTGATCACGCAGCCGAGACCCTTGGACGTGGCTGCGAGCACCAATCCATAGGTGGCGGCGCCGCAGTCGAAGTGCGCCACGGTGTCGTCGGCGAGTTCGCGGTCGATCGTGACGACCACCGACACGGGAGCGTCGAATTGGCGGAAGCCGCGCATCACCCAATCTTGGCGACGCGCCTTGTCGTCGCGCTCGATGCCCATCGCTTCGAAGAGCTGAATGGCGATCTCGACCTGGCGATCGCGGTGGACCCCTTGGTATCCGTGTTCGGCCATCTTGATCTCGCGATCGACAGCGGCTCCTGCCATCATGCGCTCGGTGTTGCCCTCGCGAATGAGCTCCAGGGGAGCGCCTGTGACGGCGTGGAAGTTCCACGGCTGCGTGTTCATCGATGACGGCGCCCGTTTGGCGATTTCGATGATCTCTGCCATCAACTCCTGGGGAATCGGATCGGGCTTGTAGCCGCGGATGCTCCGACGCGTCGCGACGAGGGTTTCGAAATCGGGGTTCTGCGTCATACGGCGATTCTGCTCGGCGGGATGCGCTCGGAGCGATTCGACCGTGTCGGCGCCCGGTGAGTGGCCGATACCGTTGCCCCATGGCTGAACAGATGGTGTCCGTGACTCGCGAGATCAAGGCATCTCCGGAGGTGATCTTCGACTTGCTGGCCGACCCCGCACGTCACGCCGACTTCGACGGCTCGGGCATGGTGCAGAAGCTCCGCGGGGAGTCAACGCGACTCGAGCTCGGGTCGAAGTTCGGCATGGACATGAAGATGGGGCCCATGCCGTACCGCATCTCGAGCAATGTGGTGGAGTTCGACGAGGGCAAGCTGATCGCATGGGCGCACTTCGGCAAGCACCGCTGGCGCTATGAGCTTGAGCCGATCGATGGCGGCACAGCCACCAAGGTCACCGAGACCTTCGACTGGTCGACGTCGGCGTTCCCGAAGGGCATCGAGATGGCCGGCTACCCGAAGAAGCATCCGGCCAACATGGAGGCGACACTCGAACGCCTCGCCGCACTCGTCGAGAGGTAGCACATCGGCTTGCCCATCTGGGTGACGACGCGCGCCGCGACTGCGATTACGTTCCGTTCCCATGAGCATCCTTGGGACGCGTGTTGTTCGCAAAGAAGATCCTGACTTCCTGACCGTCGGCGGCAAGTACGTCGACGACCTCGCACCGGGCGACGCGCTCCACGCCACGTTCGTTCGAGCGGCGGTCGCGCACGCCGAAATCGTCAGCATCGACGTCAGTGACGCACTCAAGCTCGATGGCGTCGTGGCGGTGTACACCGCTGCTGACCTCAGCCTCGAACCCAAGCCACCGAGTATGCCGATGCTCAATCAAACGATGCAGCGCACCTGGCTGGCGTCGGACCGGATGCGATATGTCGGCGAACCGGTTGCTGTAGTGATCTCCACATCGGCATCAGTCGGCGCGGACGCTGTCGACCTCGTTCTCGTGGAGGACGAGCCGTTGCCGGTCGTCGTCACGACCCATCAGTCGCTGCAGGACGAGACGCTGCTCTTCCCCGAAGCGGGTACCAACGTCACCTTCGCGCGGCCCACTGCGGCTGGTGACGACTTCTTCGACGGCTGCGAGGTCACGGTCAATCTCACCATCGGCAACCAGCGTTTGGCCCCGTGCCCGCTGGAACCCCGTGCCACGGTTGCGGTCTGGTCGACCGGCGACGATGGCGATCCTTTCCTCACTCAGTGGGCAACCACCCAGGGAGCACACGGCACGCGTGACACTTTGGCTGCAGCCACCGGCGTCGACACGAGTCGCGTCCGAGTGATCTGCCCCGACGTCGGCGGTGCCTTTGGCGCGAAGAACGGCGGCTACCCCGAAGACATCATCGTTTCGCTGGTTGCCCGCCAACTCGACCAGCCCGTGCGATGGGCCGAAACGCGATGGGAAAGCATGCTCGGCCTCGTACATGGCCGAGGCTGTGAGTTCGACGCGACGATCGGCGGGACGGCCGACGGCCGGATCACGCACTACCGAGTGCACCAGATCCAAGACGGCGGTGCGTATCCGCTCGTCGGTGCCGTGCTCCCGTTCATCTCGCGTCAGGTTGCGACAGGCCCGTATGACATCGAGAACGTCGACTACTCCTATGAATCGGTCGTCACCAACACCGTGCCGATGGGTGCCTACCGCGGCGCCGGTCGCCCCGAAGCAGCGCACGCAATCGAGCGGATGGTCGATCGCTTCGCCGCCGAAATTGACGTCGACCCGTCGGAAGTGCGGAGGCGCAATTTTGTTGCTCCCGCCGACTTCCCCTTCACGACACCGACGGGCGCGGCGATGGATTCCGGTGAGTACGAGGCCGCCCTCGACGCTGTGCTCGCCGTAGCCGACTATCCCGCACTCCGGGCCGACCAGCAGCGTCGTCGCGACGACCCGACGTTGCCGCTTCTCGGTTTGGGTTGGTCGGCGTACGTCGAGATTGCGAACCCCACGTCGAGTCCCGAGTTCGGCAGCATCGAGATCCAACCGGATGGGTCTGCGATTGTGCTCACAGGCTCGTCGTCGCACGGCCAGGGACATCACACGGCGTTTGCTCAGCTCGCTGCGGAATTGACCGGTATCGATCTTGACCAGATCGAGGTCCGACATGGCGACACCGCCGAGGTGCCGCGCGGTGGCGGCACCGGTGGGTCGAAGTCGCTGCAGGTCGGTGGGACCGCCGTGTGGAAGGCGACCGAGGCCGTCGTCGAGCGAGCCAAGGACATCGCAGCGCAACTCCTCGAAGCAGACGCCGCCGACATCGTGCTCGACACCGACAACGGTTCGTTCGCCGTCGCTGGAACCCCCGCGATCAGCAAGTCGTGGAGCGACATCGCATGTCACGAAGCCGAGCGCGCC
>CAXMZV010000081.1:0-10971 GCA_964199985.1 Candidatus Ilumatobacter isfjordensis
CGTCGAGCAGTTCGGGCAGCGGCCCGACCCACTCGGTGCAGGGGTGCACCTTGGCGTCGGGCGGGGCCGCGCCGAGGACGATGCGCCGAGGATCGGATCCGTCGACGAGCCGGACATAGAGTGACGGGTCGTCGGCGCGCACCGTTCCGGCCCCCACGAGGATCGCCTGGCTCTCGGCTCGCATCTGGTGCACGTCCGTGCGAGCAGCGACGCCGGTGATCCACTCGCTCTCGCCGTCCGGCGCAGCGGTCCGGCCGTCGACCGTGGCGGCAAGTTTGAGGATGACGTACGGCCGACCGGTGCGGCGATGATGGAGGTACGGGGCGAGTTGGGCAGTGATCTCATCGGCCTTGACGCCGACCTCGACCTCGATACCGGCCGCACGAAGTCGCGCGATGCCTGCACCCGCAACGTTGGCGTCGGGGTCTTCGATGCCGACGATGACGCGACGGACGCCGGCTTCGATGATGGCCTCGGTGCACGGACCGGTTCGGCCGGTGTGGACGCACGGCTCGAGGGTCGTCGCCAACACCGCGCCCACAGCCTGAGTTCCTGCCGCCTTGAGGGCGGCCACCTCAGCGTGTGCTTGGCCCGGAGGCTGGGTGGCGCCGACATACGTGACACCGTCGGCGCTGCGGATGGCGCAGCCGACCCACGGGTTGGGGGCGGTCAGTGTGCGTGCGCCGGCCGCGGCGTCGATCGCGAGCTGCATCAGTTCGCTGTCGGGCATCGGCACCACCGCATCCTTGCCGCATTTCGGCTCAGGTTCCCAACGCACGCAAATTCGCTCGCGCCGCTCGCTGGTCGCGAGACTCAACGTATGGATGTCACTGAAGCAGTCACCCGGCGCAAGTCGATCCGTGCGTTCCTCCCCGATCAGGTGAGCGACGAGACGATTGCCGAGTTGTTGACCACCGCATCGCGGTCACCGTCGGGCGGCAACGTGCAGCCTTGGCGGATCTACGTCGTCAACGGACCGTCGATGGAACGGTTCCGCGAGTTCCTCTCCACGCGCCAACCCGGTGCGTCTGCCTACGACATCTATCCGCCCAGTCTTCCAGAGCCGTATCGCTCGTCGCGCTACAAGATCGGTGAGGACATGTACGCGTCGATTGGCGTGACACGTGAGGACAAGGCCGGTCGATTCGCGCAGTTCGCCCAGAACCTCGACTTCTTCGGCGCTCCGGCCGCGATCTTCTGCTTCGTCGACCGCATCATGGGGCCGCCCCAGTGGAGCGATCTCGGCATGTTCCTGCAGACGTTCATGCTGCTTGCCCAAGAAGCCGGTCTCGACACCTGTCCGCAAGAAGCGTGGGCCGTGCACGAAGCAGCGGTCACCGAGTTTGTGGGGGCACCTGAAGGACAGCGGATCTTCTGCGGAGTTGCGCTCGGCGCGGCCGATTTTGATGCACCGATCAACGGTGTGCAAAGCGAGCGTGAGCCACTCGACGTCTTTGCCAAGTTCGTCTGACGCTCAGCCTTCGACGGCGATGGTGAGCACCGCACTTGCGTGTGCATTCACCTGTGCGGCGGAGAGTTCGCCGCCGGGCAGTTCGACGATGAAGGGAACGGCATCACTGTTCTTCTTCAGCTCGTTGCGCGCCCAGGTGGCCGCGATGCCGGTGTAGATGCCGCCGCCACCGCAGCAGTCCGCAAGCTCGAGCGCAGTGAGTTCGGCATAGCGGGCACGGATGCGGCCGTCACGACCGGTGCTCGGGATGATCAGGTTGGCGTCCTGGTGATACCAGATCGCGATGTCTGGTCGAAGCAGCGTGATGAACTGCACGATCGCCTGAGTCTCCGGTTCGCTCGCCGGCCCGGTTCCCGCGTACTGGCTGTTGCCCGGGCCGCCGATGGGGCCCCACTTGTACGGGAAGTTTCGATTGAGGTCGACTTCGTTGCTGTTGTGACGATCCTGGCGGGCGACGCCATCGGGGTTCATCGTCTCAATGAGCCAGAGCTCGACGTTCTCGTCGATCGCCCGCTGCCGCAGTTCGTCGACGATTTGGAGGCCGGCGTCTTCGTTGCCGTGGATAGCACCGATGACCAGAACCTTGCGCCCACCTGCCTCGCCGACGCGCTCGGCGATGATGGCCCGGCCTTCGACTGAGCCGCCGATGCTGAACACCGGGGTCTTCAGCTCGATCTGCTCACCGACACGGTCGGCCGTGTCGTTCACGGACGCGGGAGCAGCACCGGCGTTGCCCGTATTGAGTGCGGCATCGGACGCAACGGCAGGAGCGGATGTCGTGGACGTGGTGCTGGTCGTTGGGGCCGATGTGGTGGCCGGTGCTGCGGAGGTCGGCGGGACAGTGGTGGTTGACGCGGTGGTCGTGGGCGACGGTGTCAGGGGCTCGTCGGCAGGAGCCTCGTTCGGGTCGGCGGTGCTCGATGTCGTCGGGGAGTCAGACGAGATGGCGTCGGGCTGATCGCTCGCCGATGCGCATGCAGCCAGCGTCAGCGCGCCGGTGAGAGCGAGGACGGGAAGACGATGGAGGCGACGCAGCACAGTGACGACCGTAGTTGCCGTCTTGGCCCCAGTGCTGGCACGGCTCTGATCGTCGTGCCACTACCTGCCAATCTGTGGCTCATGGCGATCGATTTCTCACTCAGCCCCGAACTCGAAGAGATCCGTCTGCGGGTCCGCACCTTCGTTGTCGACATCATCAAACCCGAGGAAAACCGGCTCGAAGGCAAAGATGCCGAGGGCAACAAGGTCGGCGAACCACTCGACGGTCGCGACCGGATCTCGGCATTGGTCGGTCTTCGCAAGGAAGCTTTCAAGGCGGGCATTTGGCTCCCCCAGATGCCCGAAGAATGGGGCGGTATGGGCCTCGGTCACGTCGAGTTGGCAATGGTGCAGGCCGAAGCCGCCAAGTCGTACTACGGACCCTGGGTCTTCAACTGCCAAGCACCCGACGAGGGCAACATGCACACGCTGCTGCACTGGGGTACCGACGAGCAGAAGGAGAAGTACCTGAGGCCGTTGTGCGCAGGCACCGCGCGCGGCTCGTGTTTCGCGATGACCGAACCAGAAGTTGCCGGCTCGGACCCCACGCTGATTCAGACCAAGGCGTACCAGGACGGTGACGAGTGGGTCATCAACGGCCACAAGTGGTTCATCTCTGGCGCTCGCCGCGCGGAGTTCGCGATCCTCATCTGTCGCACCGAGGATGACCCCGACATCCCGCAGGCAGCCAACTCAGCGTTCATCATCGACCTCCCGCAAGAGGGATGGAACGACGTGCGCGAGGTCGAAACCATGCACGGCGGCACCGGCCACTCCGAGATCGTCATCACCGACCTGCGTGTCCACAACGACCAGATGTTGGGTGGGCGAGGACAGGGCCACCTGCTCGGTCAGTATCGCCTCGGCCCGGCCCGCCTCGCGCACTGCATGCGGTGGATCGCCCAGGCCGAGACTGCGCTCGACATGATGGTCGACCGGTCACTGAACAGGTTCAGCCATGGCTCCCTGCTCGCCGAGAAGCAGGGCATCCAGTGGATGATCGCCGACAGCTCGATGGAGATTTACCAGGCCAAGTTGATGGTGCTCCATGCTGCCTACAAGATCGACCGCAAGGAAGACTTCAAGGCCGAGGTGTCGATGGCGAAGCACTTCGTCGCCAACATGCTCGGCCGGGTGATCGACCGGTCGATTCAGGTGCATGGCGCACTGGGCTATTCGACCGACACGCCGCTGGCGCACATGTATCAACACGCCCGGTGGGCTCGCTTCGCTGACGGCGCCGACGAAGTGCACCAGATGCGCATCGCCCAGCGGACCATCGCTGCCTACACCGACGAAGGGTCGACCCGCCGGGCCACTGGAAACCTCCCGATCTGAGGGGCAGCATGATCGGCCCCTGCCCGGTTTCCGTGTGAGCACATGGTCCGTCCGACGGCGTTTGTGCTCACACGAAGTGATGGCCCGGCTTGTGCTCAGCGGCGACGCAGCACGTAGACGGTGGAGGAACTGCCGAGACCTTCGATGTGAACGCCTCGTTCGGCGAAGACCTCCTCGGCGACGCCGCTGGCAATTGCTTCGTCGAGCACCTGCCCGTACTCAGGGACCTCGAGTGCGTGGTCGTTGTACGAGAAGACGACGTGTCCGTCGGTGGTGAGTGCGCCGAGGGCCCGAGGGAGCACTGACGCTGGCGCGGCGCCAACACCGATGACTCCGACCGCCGCAATCGCCGAGTATGTGCCTGGTGCGAAGGGGAAGGGGTCATCGAAATCGGTGACCCAGGAAGCGCGGTAGATGCCAGCGGTGTCGGCAACCGCCAACATCTCGGCGTTGACGTCGGTGCCGGTGAGATCCGTGAACCCCACCGCAGCGAAGGCGGCACCCGACAGACCGGTGCCGCAGCCGATGTCGAGCACGGGGGCGTCGAGCGCGGCGAAACGGCGCAAGGCATCGGCACATCGGCTCGGTGTCCGGTAACCCTCGCGAGTCAGCTCATCGTCGTAGGTGGCCGCCCAGCGGGAGTAGTACGCGTCGGTGTCGTCTTGGCTCTGCAGGTCGTAGACCTGGCGCAGGAATTCGTCGTTCGTCATGACCCGCCCGCCGTGACAGCGTGCTGCTGAAGCTGGGCGAGGTCGACGCATTCGAGGGTGCTGACGTGGGTCGACTCGAGGACGACATCGCACGCCTGGCCAGCCTCGAAGGCTTCCTTCCATCGCATTGCGCACACGCACCACTGATCTCCAGGGGTGAGGCCGGCGAAGCCGTACTGTGGCATCGGCGTCGACAGGTCGTTGCCAAGCGCGGCAGAGAACGCGAGGAAGTCGGCGGTGACTCGGCCGCACACTGTGTGCATTCCAGGGTCGTCGCCGCGGTTCTCGCAGCATCCTGTTCGGTAGAAGCCGGTCATCGGGTCGTATGAGCACGGCATGAGTTCGGTCCCGAGCACGTTGATCTGCGGCATGGCAACCATCCTGCACAGATTCCGGCGGCGATGTCGTGTTCACAGGTTGTTGGGACGAGTGGGAATGACGCTGATCATCGAGGGAGTACTGTGCCGCCGGGCACGCGATGTGGATCGAGCGGCCCTCGGCAGGCGTGATCTGGGAGTGACATGGGGACGACGAACGACATCGAGCAGGCGATCGAAGTGCTGAAAGGCATGGCGCACGAGCGGCGACCGGATCAGCCACTGCTGGCCCCATTCGTCGAGCGGTACTACCGCGAGCTGCCAGACGATGACATCGACGATCGGCCACTCGACGAGGCGTACGCCGCCGCCGTGACGCACTTCGAAGTTGGCCGCCGTCGAAGGTCCGGCGAAGTGTTGGTCAACGTGCGCACACCAGACCTCGAGCGCGACGGCTGGGCTCCGAACCGCTCAGTGCTGATGTTCGTCACCGACGACGTTCCGTTCCTGGTCGACACCGTGCGAATGGTGCTCGACCGGCACGGTCTCGGCATCGATCTGCTCGTGCACCCGATGCTGCCGGTACAACGCAACGCTGACAACGAGATCGTTGGCCTCGACCTGCTGGCCGACGGCTCCACGTCGTTCGAGGCGTGGACCCAGATCCAGCTCGATCGCTGCAGCCCCGAACTCGAACGCAGAGTTGAAGCCGACGTCCGTGTGGCAATCGACGACGTGATGCAGGTCGTCTCCGATTTCCCCGAGATGCGTACTCGGCTCGCGGTCCTCGCTGACGGGGTTACGAGGCAGGCCGACCTGCTCAGCTGGCTTGCCGACCAGCACTTCGTCTTTCTCGGCGCGGCGTCGTACGCGAGAACAGTCGACGACGCAGGGACACCGTCCTTGACATTGATGGCGGACAGCGAACTCGGCGAGTATCGCCCGTCAGCCTCACTTGATGCCGGCGCCGTGTGGCCGCCGTCGAAGCCCGGAGATGTCGCCGACGAGCCAGTCGTGATTGCACGAACCGATGCCTTGGCCACGATTCATCGAGCGTCTCGGATGACGTCGATCGCAGTTCGCGTCGAATCCGGCACTGACGGGTCAGTGATCGAGCACCGCTTCATCGGACTCCTCGGCAGCGGCGCATATCGAGAGAGCGTGTTTGCCATTCCGGTGCTGCGTGACCGTGCGACCGAGGTCCTCAATCTGTCGGGAGCAACTGCGGTCAGTCACACCGGACGGGCGATCAAAAACGTCGTCGAGACGCTGCCGAGAGATCTGCTCTTCGAACTCGGTGGTCACATGCTGGCCGAGCTGGTGATCGACATCGTCGGCCTGCAAGAACGCCGCATCGTGCGCGTCTTCGATGTCGCGGAACCAGTGGGCGAGTTCACCACCGTGTTCGTGTACTTGCCAAAGGCCAGATTCGAATCGGGGTTGCAGGAGCAAGTGGCTGCGCTCGTCGCGCGTCACGCTGGCGGTGAGGTCCGCGACGTGAGCAGCCTGGTCGAGTCGAGCTCGTTGGCGCGCATCTCGATGACCGTGTCGGCGACCGATCGGCTCGACCTTGACCGCCTTGGTGAGCAGATCGATCGGGAGACCGCATCGTGGTCCGAGCGCGCTCGGGCGGCGTTGATCGAGTCGCTTGGCGAAACACAAGGTCGCCACGTCTTCGAGGTCGTGCGCGAGGCCGTCCCGCGGTCCTACAAGTCACGTGTTGACCCGGCGACTTCAGTGGGCGACCTGGCGAAGGTCGCCCGGCTCATCGAAGCGCCGGTCGACGAAGTCAGCCTGTCGGATCTCCTCGAAACGTCGCTGTCGCGCTCCGTCGATGGCCCAGCAGGGGAGTGGCGGTTCAAGATTTTCCGTCACGGTGTGTCAGCGACCATTGCAGATCTAGTGCCGTTGCTCGGCCACCTCGGGTTACATGCCGTCGACGAGCATCCAGCGGTGTTCCGCAGCGGCGTCGGGCCGGTGTATCTCTATGACATTGGGGTGCGGCTACCGATCCCGCCGGGCGCGTCGACGGCAGATCTCGCTGAACAGCAGCATGCCGAAGTGCAGCGGGCCTTCCGCGCATTGGTGCGCGGCGAGGTCGAGACCGACGGCTTGAACCAACTGGTGCTGGCCGCTGATCTGTCGGTTCGTCAAGTTGCAGTGCTGCGCTGTTACAGCCGCTACCTGCAGCAGGCCGGGTTCCCGTTCAGCCAGGCGTACATCGAGGAGGTGCTGGTTCGCCACGCTCCAATCTCGCACAGCCTCGCAGCGCTCTTTGATGCACGGTTCGACGCGTCGAGCGAGCCGCCTCCGGCAGAGTCGCCCATGCTCGCCAACGCCACTCGCGCAGACATCCATCGGCGGCTCGATGACGTGCCATCGCTTGATGACGATCGCATCTGTCGAGCGATGCTCACGTTGATCGATGCGACCTCGCGGACAAACGCATTCCAGCGCGACGCCGCGGGGACGCCGCCCGAGGAGATTGCCGTCAAGCTCGATGCGCAGTCGATTCCGTTCCTGCCCGAGCCGCGACCGATGTTCGAGATCTTCGTGTGCTCGCCCAAGGTCGAAGGCGTCCACCTCCGTGCCGGTCGGGTCGCTCGTGGTGGGCTGCGTTGGAGCGACCGTCGTGAGGACTACCGCACCGAGGTGCTCGGGTTGGTCAAGGCGCAGATGGTCAAGAACGCGGTCATCGTGCCGGTCGGCGCGAAGGGTGGATTTGTGGTGAAACAAGCGACAGCTGCGCCTGGCGACCGTGATGCGGTGCGCGCCGAGGGCGTGGATCGCTATCAGCGGTTCGTGCGGTCGTTGCTCGATGTCACGGACGACCTGGTGACGGTCGATGGCACCCCGACCGTCGTGCATCCAGAAAACACCGTCATCTACGACGCAGATGATCCGTACCTCGTGGTCGCTGCGGACAAAGGCACGGCGACGTTCAGCGACATCGCAAACCAGATCGCCATCGATGCCGGGTTCTGGCTGGCGGACGCGTTTGCATCGGGTGGCAGCAACGGCTACGACCACAAGGTGATGGGCATCACCGCTCGCGGGGCCTGGGAGAGTGTGCGTCGCCATGCCCGGGTCATCGGCAAAGACGTCGACACCGACGAGCTCACTGCAGCCGGCGTGGGTGACATGTCGGGCGACGTGTTCGGCAACGGCATGCTGCTGTCACCCCATCTCAAGTTGGTCGCCGCCTTCGACCACCGCGACGTCTTCCTTGATCCGAACCCGGATCCGGCAGCGTCGTTCGCCGAGCGGCAGCGGTTGTTCGAGCTGCCGCGATCGAGCTGGGAGGACTACGACACGGCGCTGCTGTCGCCCGGCGGAGGGGTGCACTCGCGGTCGTCGAAGTCGATTCCGATCACCGACGAGGTGCGCAGCGTGCTCGGCCTCGGTGACGGTGTCACCGAACTTCGGCCGAATGAACTACTCACGGCGATTCTCTGTGCACCCGTCGACTTGCTGTGGAACGGTGGCATCGGCACCTACGTGAAGGCGAGCAGCCAGTCGCACGAAGAAGTCGGCGACCGAGCCAACGATGCAATCCGTGTCAACGGCGATGAGTTGCGGTGTCGCATCGTCGGCGAGGGAGGCAACCTCGGTCTGACCCAGCTCGCACGCGTCGAGTACGCGTTGGCCGGCGGGCTGATCTACACCGACGCGATCGACAACTCTGCCGGCGTCGACTGCAGCGACCACGAGGTCAACATCAAGATCGCTCTGGCTCAGCTCGTCGCCGACGGCGCCCTGACCGAGGTGCAGCGCAACGAACTGCTCGTCGAGATGACTGACGAGGTTGCAGAACTAGTGCTCGATGACAACCGAGCGCAGACGTTGGCCCTGATGATCGCACGCACGCAGTCCCGATCGATGGTCAACGTCCACGCCCGGTACCTCGATGTGCTCGAAGCCGACGGGCACCTCGACCGGGCCCTGGAAGACCTGCCGAACGACAAGCAGATCGCGGAGCGGCAGAGCGCCGGGAGCGGCCTCCGGGCCCCCGAGTTCGCGGTGATGATCGCGTCGACCAAGAACGCCGACATCGGTGAGATCATGGAGACGGATCTCCCTGACGACCCGGTGCTCGAGTCCGACCTCCTCGGCTACTTCCCGAGCGCGCTGCGCGAGCGCTGCCCGGCGGTGCTCCTCAACCATCGTCTGCGACGAGAAATCATCACAACCGGCCTGGTGAACAACATGGTCAACCTCGCGGGCATCTCGTTCGATCATCGCATGAGCGAGCAGTCGGGTGCATCGGTCGCGGACGTGACTCGAGCCTTCGTTGCGTCGCGAGAAATCGTCGGCTTCCGCGAACTGTGGAGTGATGTCGAGGCGCTCGGGAGCAGCATCGACCTCCAGACTCAGATCGACTTGTTCCTCGATGTGCGCCGGATGGCCGAGCGCGTCACGACCTGGTTGCTGAGGCGACGGCCCGCCCCGCTCGACATCAGCGCAGCCATCAACGACTTCGCCGAGGGCTTTGCGGCGCTTGCGGAGTCGCTTGATGACATGGTCGACGGCCGCGCTGACGAGGACATCGACCGTCTCTGTGAGGAGCGGATCGCTGTCGGCGTACCAGATGAGCTCGCCCGACGATCGGCGAAATGGCCCTGGCTCCACACGAGTCTTGATGTGATCGAGGTGGCAAGTCGGGAGGGCAGCGACGTGCTCGAAACCGGCGTCGCCTACTGGGCCGTCTTCGAGGCGTTCGACATCGGTTGGTTGTGGGACGGCATCGGCAACCTGCCGCGATCGGATCGTTGGCAGACCCAGGCCCGAGCCTCACTCCGTGACGACCTGATGACCGTGCTCGCCGACCTGACCGGCAACGTGATCAGAACGGCTGGCGGCTCGCCGCTGGAGTGGATCAAGGTCAACGAGGCAGCGGTCAGCCGTGTGATCGACATGGAGACCGAGATTCGTCGTGCCGAAGCATTCGACCTGACGACCCTGTCGGTGGCGTTGCGTCAACTCCGCAACCTCACGGTCACCGCGTCGGGCTGACCGAGTCAGCCGAGTCGTGTCGCCGTCGCGAAACAGGTGTCGGCGGCCTGCTGTTCGCTGAATCCAATCCATCCGCCGCGTGAGGCGGGGCGACAGCCGGCCGGCCCGGAGGTCGTCATCGGGTCGTTGGGCGGCACCGTTGTGGTCGTCGACGTGGTCGTGGTCGTTGTGCTCGTGGTCGACGTGGTTGTCGTGGTCGTGGGGGAAGTGGTTGTCGTGGTCGTGACGACCGAATCGTCCGGCACCACATCGAGACTGATTTGGAACTGCCCGATCGATCCGTAGCTCGGGAAGCCATCGAGATCGTCCGGCTCCACATCGCCCCAACCGATCGAGGTCAGTCGAACCGTATAGATGCCCGCGGGCAGGGTCTCGTCGAAATCGAGCTGCCAGCCGACAGCCGTGGCCGGTGTCGCCGTGGTCATCACGGTGTTCCCGCTGAGCAATCGGGCCTGGACCAGGAGGTTGCTGTCGGGCACAGCGGGTGTCACGGCGATTGATGTCTGACCGGCTGGAACGTCGATGTCGATGTCGACGGAAGTTGTGCTCTGCTCGACGGTTCCGACCAACGCGTTCCCATCAGTCAGGGTGGGAAGCCCAGCGGTGCTCGAACCAGCGCTCAGCCATCCGAGTCGGGTCGCGAGAATTGCGAGGTCGTCCTGCGTCTGCGTGGCTCCGGGGTACGTGCCAGCGGACCACTGTGTGACCTCTTGGCTGTATCCGACGCCCATGATCGGGGCCCACCCGCCGCCGCCCTCGACGTCATGGCCGCTGTAGTAGTTCTTGGAACCGAGACCATCGTGGGACAGGCCAAGCGTGTGACCGGCCTCGTGCGACGCAGCCTCGGCGACGTACTTCGGCCAGCCACCGCCGAGCGCATCCGAGAAGACGTACGCAGGCGTCACGACGGGGTTGTAGTCGGGCGCGGGTGACCGTTCGTTCGCCCATGAGAACGAGCCGACGTAGGCGACCCCGCCAGAGCTGCCGTACCAGTCATGGGTCGGCGAGATCACGACGCGAGTTCCGTACTCGGGGTCGCTGTAGCCCGACCGCCAGAGCTGGTCGAATGCTGGTTCCTCAGTGG
>CAXMZV010000082.1:0-10966 GCA_964199985.1 Candidatus Ilumatobacter isfjordensis
GGACCTCCTCGACGGCGAGCAGGTGCTGCCGGCTGCCGGTGCCGTCGCCGTGACCGGAGTCGGCTTCCGCTATCCCGAGACCGAAGCGAAGGTCCTCGAAGATGTGTCGATCACGGTTGCGGACGGCGAACGGCTCGCGGTGGTGGGGTCCACCGGGTCCGGCAAGTCGACGCTCGCCAAACTGATGGCCCGGTTGTACGACCCGACTGACGGCACGATCACTTTCGGCGGCGTCGACCTGCGCGACGCCACGCTTGCGTCGCTGCGCGAACGTGTGGTCGTTGTTCCGCAGGAGGGCTATCTGTTCGGCGGCACGATTGCAGACAACGTCCGTGTGGCTCGAGCATCGGCCACTGATGCAGAGGTGAGCGACGCACTGACAGCCATCGGTGCCCTCGACCGTTTCGAGCAATTCGAAGATGGCATCCACACTGAGGTGCGTGAGCGTGGTTCCCGGTTGTCGGCGGGGGAGCGCCAACTGGTTTCGCTTGCCCGAGCCGCTCTCGTCGACCCAGCGGTGCTGGTGCTGGATGAAGCGACCAGCAACCTCGACCCGGGCACCGAAGCCATTGTCGAGCACGCTCTTGAATCGTTGATGAGCGGACGGACCACGATCGTGGTCGCGCACCGGTTGTCGACGATTCAGCGCGCCGACCGGATTGCGGTCATCGACGCTGGGGAACTCGTGGAGCTCGGCTCACACGACGAACTCCTGGCCCTCGACGGCCGCTACACCAAACTTGCCACCGCGTGGGCCAGTAGCCAGCCCTCGTAGTCGGGCCGCCTGGGGCCCCCACGCTTGTCTGGGGGATTTGCCGGATGGTGCGGTGATCCTCGGTTTGGGTGAATGGGGGCATGAGCACTGCCACCCCCACTGCCGCGATCTCTCCGTCGACCGAACCCAGTCTGAGTGGTCTTGCTGGCCAGGCGAAGACTGATCGGAATCGGGCTGTTGATGCGTATCGGGCGGTGGCGATGCTCGCTGTTGCGCTCGGCCACTGGTTGGTGATTGCGATCGGCGTCGGCGACGATGGCGAGCTGGTCGCACGGAATGCGCTCGAAGTGGCGCCCGAACTCTCGTGGCTCACTTGGATCTTCCAGGTGATGCCGCTGTTCTTCGTCGTCGGTGGTTTCGCCTCGGCAATGTCGCTCGATGCCCACTGGCGCCGCGATGGACGCGATCGAGACTGGGTGGTCGGCCGCCTCCGCCGAATGGTCACTCCGACGGCCGTTCTTGCCACTGTCTGGCTGGTTCTACTCGGTGTCGGGACGGCGCTTGGCGCGGGAGCCATCGTGGCTGCCGGAGCAGTCGGCGCTGCGATCCCGCTGTGGTTCCTCGCGAACTACACGATCGACACGGCGTTCGCTCCGACGGTGTTCCGTGCCGTGCGCGCCAACCGGACTCGGACCGTCGGGATGTTGCTTGGCGCCTTCGCAGTGATTGAGGCGCTGCATGTGGCCGGTGTGCCGTGGGTCGAGCATCTCAACTGGGTCCTCGGCTGGATGCTCTTCCAGGTCGGTGGGTTCATGTGGCGTGACGGCATGCTCCCAACGGGCCGCCCGATGCTGGCGTGGGCCGCTGTGCTCTGGTCGGCAGCTGTCGGGCTCGTGGCCTTCGGCCCCTGGCCGATCACGATGATTCACGTGTCGGGCGTGCCGTTCTCGCCGACTCACCCGCCATCACTGGCACTCGTCGTGTTCGGTGCTGCCGTCAGTGCCACTGCCATCGCCGCGGCACCGGCTGTGACCGTACTGCTTGCTCGACGGGCTGGCCTCTGGCGTGCGGTCGTGGCCGGCAACGCCGTGTCGATGTCGGTCTATCTCTGGCACTTCACCGCAATGGTGGCGGCGAGCGCGGTGTTCTACGCCTTCGGGTGGTTGCCGACCGCGCCGATCGGCAGTGCTGATTGGTGGATCGACAAGGCGCCCGTCGTCGCGTTGGCGTTCGTCCTGCTCGTGCCAATCGTTGCGTTGGTATCGAAGGTGGAGCAGCGGGCGTTGCTGGCTCCGCAGATCACGTGGAGCGGGTCGGCTGGCTCGGTGTGGGTCCTCGCGGCGGTGGCCTCGACGTCACTGAAGCTGTGGTCGATCGGCAGCATCGGCGGAGCGATCGGCGGAATACTGCTTCTGGTGATCGTGGGCCGCGTGCTCAACAATGCCCGCTGAGTGGCTCAGAGGATTTGGCTGAGGAAGAGCTTGGTGCGCTCTTCTTGTGGGTTGTCGAAGAAGTGCTCGGGCGTGCCGACTTCGACGATTTGACCATCGGCCATGAAGACGACACGGTCGGCCACTTCACGTGCGAAGCCCATCTCGTGGGTGACGCAGATCATCGTCATCCCCTCGTTGGCGAGCTCCTTCATCGTGTCGAGCACCTCTTTGATCATCTCTGGGTCAAGCGCCGACGTCGGCTCGTCGAACAGGAGGACTTTCGGATTCATGGCGAGCGAGCGCGCGATTGCGACACGCTGCTGCTGTCCACCCGAGAGTTGACCGGGGAACTTGCGGGCCTGCTCGGGAATCTTGACCCGCTTGAGGAGTTCCATCGCTGATTCTTCGGCCTCGTCCTTGGGGATGTTGCGAACTTGGCGTGGGGCAAGCGTGATGTTGTCGAGCACGGTCAGGTGCGGGAAGAGATTGAAACTCTGGAAGACCATGCCGGTCTCGCGACGGATCTCCTGGATGTTGCGGACGTCGTTCGAGAGCGTGATGCCGTCGACGATGATCTCACCACGGTCGTGCTTCTCGAGCCGGTTGATGCACCGGATCATCGTGCTCTTGCCCGAACCAGACGGGCCGATGACCACGACAACTTCGCGTTCGCCGACCTTCATGTTGATGTTGGTCAGCGCTTGGAAGCTGCCGAACAGTTTGTCGACGTTGTTCATCTCGATGATCGCTTTGCCGTCGCCCAGAATCTGGGTGGCGTCGGCATTGACGGTGCCTGTTGGTGTGTTGCTCATCGCTGTGCCGGTTTCCTTTTGAGAGTTGCTTTCATCGGACGCCGACCCCGAGCTGCTCTTCGAGGCGGCGGCTTTCTTTGGACATCGTGTACGCGAACGACCAGTAGCCGACCGCGATGACCGAATACGTCACGAGTTGCAGGCCTTTTCCGAGGAAGTCGGGTTGGGAATTGGCGATGGCGCCGTACTGGAAGTACTCGGCGACGCCGATCGTCGCAATGAGCGAGGTGTCCTTGAACAGTGAGATGAACTGCCCGACCATCGCCGGGATCACTGCCCGGAGCGCCTGGGGCATCACGATGAGCCGCTGGATTTTTGCGGCCGACATTCCTGACGCTTGTGCTGCTTCGGTCTGGCCCGTGGGCACGGCCTGGAGGCCACCACGGACGATCTCGGCGATGTAGGCCGCGCTGAACAACGAGATCACGATCATGGCGCGGGTCAGCGTCTCAGGTGTCTCCACCGACAGGGGGAAGAGCAGCGGCAGGATGAAGCTGGAGAACAACAGCAACGAAATCAGTGGCACACCGCGGACGAACTCGATGAAGATGACGCAGAATCCCTTGATCACGGGCAGTTGGGAGCGGCGACCGATTGCAAGCAGGATGCCGATCGGCAACCCCGCTGTAATACCGACGACCGTGGCGAACAGTGTGAGGTGGAGACCGCCCCATTCCTCCCAGCCGTAACCCTCGAATCCGATCGCGTCGAGGATCTGCCACACAGCGACGCCGATGACGATCGGTCCAATGACGCGGATTGCCGTCGACTTGGAGTCGCTGCCTTCGAATCGGCTGGACAGGTCGCCCGCCGATATCACCAACGCGACCACCCCGGCACTCATCGCGACAAGGCCGCCGGTTCCGGCCAGGATCGCCATGGCGAGGACCGTTCCGACCGCCATCAGCGAGACCGATCGCGAACGAATCGCCGGGGGGAGCGCCCACCCGATGATGCGTGACACCACGAGGACGCCGATCCCGGCGAGGACGCCGAGGACCGGGAGGAAGGTCTCCGCAAACGACACCATCAACCCAATGAATGCAAGTACTGCCCAGAAGCGGCGGAGCAGGTCGAGGAGCGACGAACGCTCGGTGACGAGGCCCTGTTCGATCGCGTCGTCGTGCGAGTTGTGGCCCATGGCGGAGGTGCCGATGGCGAACGTGGCGATCAGGATGTATGCCGAGGTCCAGAGACGCCAGAGTTCATCGCTGGGAAACTGCCCGACCATGAAGTTGCGCAGGTTGACTCGGATGATCTCCCACTCCTCGCCGGCAATCCAGCCGAAGGCCTGAACGGCGAGATAGGCAACGACAAAACTGAGCACGATCGTGATGACCGAGTTCATGATGTTGTTGAACAGGTTGTCCTTGACCCACTTCGTCGGGGTGGTGTCCGAGTGCAGCGGGGCGACTTTCTCCGCTTCTCGGTGTGCCACGTCGGACAGGTCGTTCATGTCATACATGTCAGCGCCCCACAATCTGAAGTCGTTTGTTGATGAGGTTGCCGATGGTCGAAAGGACCAGAGAGAACACGAGGTACACCGCCATCAAGATGAGCAGCAACTGTGGTGCCGGGCGGGACTGCCCGAACAGGTTCTGGATGACGCCAGTGATCTCGGCGAATCCGACGGCGAAGGCCAGTGACGAGTTCTTGGTGTAGTTGAGGAACTGGTTGATGAGTGGTGGGAACGCAACGCGGAAGGCCTGCGGCAGGATCACGAACCGGTACCGCTGAAAGGCGTTGAGGGCGAGCGCATTACCAGCCTCGACCTGGCCTTTGGCGACGGAGAGAATACTGCCGCGAACGATTTCGGCAATGTGTGATGCGGTGTACAACACGAGGCCGAGCATCACTGCCGCGTAGGGCATGATCATCGTGATGCCGCCGACGTACACGCGGTCGATGATTTCCGGAGTGGTGAACGTGAAGGGGTTGCCGAGGGCAACGAAGCCGATGAGGGAGATTCCGAAGAAGGTCCCGAGCCCGTAGAGCACCCGATGGTGAGGCGTTCCGGAGCGATCGAACAGGCGGCTGCGCCAGACCCAGACGGCGGCAGCTGCGAGCAGCGCGACGATCGAGACGACTTGGAAGGCTCCGAAGTTGTCGCCTCCAACGATCGACGGGAACCCGAAACGAAGGTTGTTGAAGATGAACGATTCACCGAGCGGGAGCCACGATTCGCGCACGGGTGGGAACGCGTTGAGGAAGATCGTCCACGAGAGGACGATGACCAACAGGACGGGGATGTTGCGAAAGAACTCGACGTAGACGGTGGCAATCTTCGACAACAGCCAGTTGGTCGACAGGCGAGCGATACCGATCAATGTGCCGAGAATGACCGCGAGCGGGATGCCGATGATAATGATGAGGAACGTGTTCTTGACGCCTTGTAACAGCGCCTCACGAATGGCGGCGTTCGGATTCAACGGGTTGTCAGCGATGGAGATGCCGCTCGGCTGATCGAGGAATCCGAAGTCGAGTTCGAGGCCGATGTCAGCGGTTCGTGCGCGGAAGTTGGCCCACAGGTAGTCGGCAGCCGACCAGATCAGCCCGACGGCAGCGACCTGGGCCGCGATGACGAGTACCCGGCTGTCGCGCCATGGTGGAGGGTCGTCGGCGTCGCGAGACGATTTGCGCACGGACCAGTACGCGATATAGATCGCGGCAAGGATGCCGAGAATGATGGCGAGGCGAAGAAGGCGTTCAAGCATAAGACTGAAAGTCGTTGGGGTGGCCGCTTGGCCCACCGCAGTGGTGGCTGGCGGCCACCCCAACGATCAATTCATATTGTCAGTTGGTACTCAGCGGAACGGCGGGACGTACATGAGCCCACCGTCGGTCCACAGGGCGTTCGGGCCACGGCTGAGGCTCAGCGGCGCAAGGTTGCGCTCGAAGATCTCGCCGTAGTTGCCGACCTGGCTGATGACGTTGCTGGCGAAGTCAGTCGGGAGACCGAGGCCGACTTCGGCGACAACTTCGTTGCCGTCACCGTCGTCGATCGGCAGACCGAGGAAGCGGCGGATGCCGGAGTCTTCGCTGTCGGCAAAGGAAGCGATGTTCTCCGACGTGATGCCGAACTCTTCGGCCTGGATCGTCGACATGACGGCCCAGTCCACGACCTGTGCCCATTCCGTGTCGCCATCAGCAACAGCGGGGCCGAGCGGCTCCTTGGAGATGATGTCGGGAAGGATCGTCGTCTCAACATCGAGGCTGGCTGCGAATGATGCCAGCTGCGACGCGTCCGAGGTCCAGACTTCGCACTGCTCGGCGACGAAGGCCGGCTGCAGTTCGTCGTTGGACTCGAACTCGAGTGCGGTGAACGGGATGCCCCGATCGCCGAGGACGGCGTTCATGTTGAGCAACGTCGTCGTACCGGTGAGCACGCAGATGGTGGTGTTCGCGGCGTCGTCGATGGTGGCGATGCCACTGTCGGAACGAACCATGAAGCCCTGACCGTCGTAAAACGTCGGGTGCAGGAAGGTGGCCTGCTCGGCGCCGTCACGAGACGCCGTCCACGTCGTGTTGCGGATCAGCACGTCGATCTCGCCGGATTGCAACGTCGGGAAGCGCTGCGCCGCAACGAGCGGGGTCACGTTGATGGCCTCGGAGTCGCCGAGGACGGCTGCTGCGACGACCTTGCAGAAGTCGATGTCGAAGCCGCTGAAGTTGCCGTCGGCGTCGATGATGCCGAAGCCCGGGAGTGTGTCGTTGCCGCCACACTCGAGCACGCCAGCTTCCTGGACGGCTGCGAGGCGGCCGCCCGTCGACTGGGTGGATTCGACGACGTCGGTGTCATCGGTTGGTTCATCAGCTGGCTCGTCTGCCGGTTCGTCACTGGCGACGCTGTCGCCCGTGTCCGAGTCGGCGTCGCCATCGCTGCTCGATGAGCAAGCAGTTGCGACGAGTCCGAGTGCCATGACGACACCCGCGGTGCGCTTGAGCGCATTCCCCCTACGAATCATGTGTCTCCTCCTGGAGCGGGCCAGCATTGCTGCCGACCGGTTGGTTGCATGTGGTTGAAGTCGGATGTGACGTACGTCTCTTCCGTCATCATCAATGACGGTAACACACCGGTGACGGACCTCCTGTCGAGAGACAGGAGAACAACCCGTGACGGTCTCTGGTCCGGAATGTTTCAGACGTGCTCAGGCAGACTGTGCAGATGTTTGATGCAAGTCAGTCCGTCGCCAATGTCAACGTCGCCGTCGCCAAGTCAGTTCCGAAGGACGCCACCGCTGTGGCTTACGCGGTCGCGACCAAAGGCAGCGTGCCGCGACAGCTCGGTGTCAATCGGGCCGGTCTTGCCGCTAACAACTTCGACGGCAAGGTCGGCCAGATGCTCGCCGTGCCGAACGGTGATGGTGTGGCGTATGCGGTCGGCGTCGGCGAACCGGACTCGATCGACCTCGCCGGCCTGCGCACTGCCGCTGCCAACTTCGCCCGCGCCGCGAGCAAGCACGCCCGCCTCGCGATCAATCTTGCCGACCTCGGTCATCTCGACGCCAAGGCGGCTGGACACGCCGTCGCCGAAGGCGCCCTGCTCGGCAGCTACCGCTACGTCGGCCTGAAGAACGACGAGAGCGGGGGAGCGACGCTGACCGACCTCACGCTGGTCGCTGCCGACAAGCGCACCAAAGGGGTCCAGCAGGGCGCGGAAAACGGTGCCGTCGTCGCAGGTGCTGCAGCGCTGGCCCGCGAGCTCGCGAACACCCCTCCCACATATCTCAACGCCAAGGACATCGCGGTCAAGGCCGTTGAGATCGGTGCAGCAACGGGCCTCGACGTTGAAGTGTTCAACAAGGACCAGCTGACCCAGATGGGTTGCGGCGGCATGATCGGCGTCAACCAGGGCTCGACCGAGCCGCCGCGCATGATCAAGCTCTCGTACTCGCCGCGCAACCCAACCGCCCACCTCGCGATGGTGGGGAAGGGGGTCATGTACGACTCGGGCGGCATCAGCCTGAAGCCCAGCAACCCGAGCCACGTCGCGATGAAGATGGACATGTCGGGTGCAGCTGCGGTGCTCTCGGCGATGTCGGCGCTCAAGGCGTTGAAGTGCAAGGCCAAGGTCACGGCCTGGCTGATGTGCACGGACAACATGCCGTCGGGCAGTGCCCTCAAGCTGGGTGACGTGCTCACGATGCGCAACGGCAAGACCGTCGAGATCCACAACACCGATGCCGAAGGCCGCCTCGTGCTCGCTGACGGCCTGTCGCTCGCGGTCGAGGAAGCACCGGACGGCATCGTCGACATCGCCACGCTCACCGGCTCAGCGCTCGGTGCGCTCGGCACCGAGATCGCGTGTCTGCTCGGCACCAACCAAGACTTCGTCGAACAGGTCAAGGCGAGCTCGGCGGACGTCGACGAGCCGGTGTGGCAGCTCCCGATGGAAACGAAGCGCTATCGCAAGTTGCTCGATTCGGTGGTGGCTGACATGCGCAACATCGGTGGGCCGTACGCCGGCACGATCACGGCGTCGATCTTCCTCACCGAGTTCACCGGCGACGTGCCCTACGCCCACCTCGACATTGCTGGCCCGATGGAGAACTCAGGCGACAGCGGCATCCAGGCCAAGGGCGCAAGCGGGTTCGGCACGCGCCTGCTGATCGACCTCGCCTGCAACTTCACCGCGCCGGCCGAAGGCGCCGCCAACATTTCCTAGACCATCGGTCTTGCCGTGAACCGCCCAAACATTCTGTTCATCATGAGCGATGATCACGCGGCGCATGCGATCTCCGCGTACGGATCGGTCATCAATGAGACGCCAAACCTCGATCGCATTGCTGCGGGCGGGATGCGGTTCGACGCGTGCTTCTGCACCAACTCGATCTGCACGCCAAGCCGCGCCTCGATCCTGACCGGCACCTACAACCATGTGAACGGCGTGACCACGCTCGACACGCATATGGACAACATGCTCGACACGTTTCCGAAGCGGCTGCAGGCAGCGGGATACCAGACGGCCATGTTTGGCAAGTGGCACCTCGGCCACGGCCCCGAACACGATCCCACCGGGTTTGATCGGTGGCGCGTGCTGCCTGGGCAAGGTCACTATCACAACCCGGTGATGCTGCAGCCGAGGAACGACGGTCGTGGACACGATGTGATCGAGCGAGGTGGCTACGTCACAGATCTGATCACCGATGACTGCCTGAGTTGGCTGGGCAAGCGCGACCCCGACCGCCCGTTCGCGTTGATGTGTCATCACAAGGCACCGCACCGCACCTGGGAACCGAGTCGCAAACACTTCACGATGTACGACGACATCGACGTTCCTGAACCACACACTCTCCGGGACGATCACGAGGGTCGTGCCGAAGTGGTGAAGGCGATGGAGATGCGGATCATGGACCTCGATCCGATCATCGACCTGAAGGCGCCGGTGCCACCAGGCCTCTCCGAACGCGACGAGATCAGCTGGCGCTACCAGCGCTACATCAAGGACTACCTCCGAGTCATTGCGTCGATCGACGACAACGTCGGACGCATGCTCGATTGGCTCGACGACAACGGGCTGGCCGACAACACCCTCGTGGTCTACACCTCCGATCAGGGCTTCTTCCTCGGCGACCACGGATGGTTCGACAAGCGCATGATGTACGAAGAATCACTCGCCATGCCATTCCTCGCTCGGCTTCCGGGGGTCATCCCAGCCGGTTCGACCAGCGATGCCATGGCCGTCAACGTCGACTTCGCCCCGACGTTCCTCGAGCTGGCCGGCGTCGACGTGCCAGACGAGATGCAGGGCCGCAGCCTCCTGCCGATTCTCTCTGATACCGAGCCCGATGACTGGCCTGAGTCCATGTACTACCGGTACTGGATGCACGGCGACTGGGCGCACAACGTGCCAGCGCACTACGGGGTGCGGACGCGGACGCACAAGCTGATCGGCTACTACAACGATCCGCTCGGCCAGGCGGGAGCACACGGTCCCGTTCAGACCCCAGAGTGGGAGTTGTTCGACCTCGTTGCCGACCCGGCAGAGATGCACAACGTGATCACCGACCAGGCCTACCGGGCGGTCGCCCGTGAGCTGCAAACCGAACTGCGCCGCCTCCAGGCCGAACTCGGCGACGAACCCCACGCTGTTGCCGACGCAGAACTCGATCGTCTGCTCACCTGACTCGGGGTCGTGCGAGTGGGCGAGTGCTCAACACGGCAAGGAGCAGCACGCCGGTGGCGATCGAGATCGGAACAGTTCGCCCGCTTGTGGCATCGGCAATGGCTCCCGCGGCTGGTGGGCCGATCAGGCCACCGATCCCGAAACTGAGGAAGACCACGCCCATCTTTCGTCCGAGCGCCTCGACGCCAGCCTGTTCGATGACCACCGCCGGCGCAATGGCAACGAACCCTCCGTATGACACGCCGAGCACCGCGGCAAACAGCACGAGTAACAGGTAGGAACCGTCGGCGATCAACCAGATCATGAAGGCGATGGGCATGACGGCCAGCGCGCCGCGATAGACCGCAACGACGCCGAATCGGCTCGACAGGCTCGCCAATCCCAGGCGGCCGACGATGCTGGCCAGTCCAATCACCGCAACCAATCGAGATGCGCCGCTCGAACTGATGCCCGCGTCGGTGGCGAAGGGCACGACGAATGCGAACGCGACGAACAACCCGATCGACATCAGCAGTCCGGAGACGAACAGCGACTGGAACGCCCGGTGCCGCACGAACTCGTAGGAGACCTGGTGCGGAGTCTGCTTTCCGGGTCCGGCCAGCTGATCGGACCGAACTCGGACCGCGACCAGTGCGAGGATGAAGACCGCTGCGGCGATGACCGCAAGGACTCGATACGCACTGCGCCAACCGTCGGCATCAATGAGCGACTCCGACAGTGGAGACAGCACGAGCGTTCCGACACCGTTACCGGTAGCGAGCACGCCGAGCGCGAGCGCCCGGTGCGTTTCGAACAGCTGCCCGACCAGCGCCGTGAGTGGTGCAACGAAGCACCCGCCGCCGAGGCCGACACCAACGCCATAGGTGACGTATCCGATCGC
>CAXMZV010000083.1:0-10935 GCA_964199985.1 Candidatus Ilumatobacter isfjordensis
CCGACGTGTCGGTAGCCAGCTCGACCAACGAGACGACGGACGTCGATCTGTTCGACAGCAGTGTCGTGCACACGATCAGCGTCGACTTCGACCAAGCCGAGTACGACGCCATGATCGAGACGTTCACCTCGACAGGCGACAAAGACTGGATCTCGGCCACCGTCGCCATCGACGGCACCACCTACGAAAACGTCGGCCTGCGCCTGAAGGGCAACTCATCATTGTTCGGCCTCACCGCGGACACCTCGGGCAATCCCGAAGATCTTCCCTGGCTGATCCGCCTCAACAAGTTTGTCGACGGCGAAGACCACCAGGACTACGAAGACATCGTCATCCGGTCGAACTCAACGGAGACCGCAATGAACGAAGCTGTCGCCCAGGAGCTGCTCTCCCTCGCCGGGCTGGCTTCCCAAGATCCGATCGCCACAGCCTTCACCGTGAACGGCGGCGAGACAGAACTTCGGCTGGCGGTCGAGAACCCCGACGAGGAGTGGTACGAAGACAACTTTGCCGACGAGGACGGCCTGCTCTACAAGGCTGACAGTGAAGGCGACTATAGCTATCGCGGCGAAGACGGCGAGTCCTACACCGACGTGTTCGAGCAGGAGGTCGGCGACGATGACATGCAGCCGTTGATCGACTTTCTCGACTTCATCAACAACTCCGACGACGCCACCTTCGCCACCGAACTCGCTGAGCAACTCGACGTCGAGGCCTTCGCCACCTACCTGGCGTTCCAGGACCTCATCGGCAACGCCGACGACATCAACGGTCGCGGCAACAACTCCTTCCTCCAGTACGACACGACCAACGAACAGTTCACAGTGGTCTCCTGGGATCTGAACCTGGCCTTCGACACGGCCAACGTCGGCGGTGGCGGCGGTGCCGGCGGCGGACCTCCCGTCGGCGGACCTCCCGCTGGCGGCGGCGCGGGCGGACCTGGAGATCAGAGCAACGTGCTCGTCGATCGCTTCATGGCCAACGCTGACTTCGCTGCGATGTACACCGCCAAGACCGCTGAACTCAGTGAGCTGCTGTTCACCAGCGGTACTGTCGACGAGGTGATCGCGAAGTGGGCCGACGTCTTGATCAACGGTGCCGGCGAGCTCGTGTCCGAGGCGACCGTGAGCGCTGACGCAGCGGCGCTCATCAACTATGTCGATGGCGTGCGATGAGCGATCGACCCCCGCTGGTCCTCGTGGTGGACGACGAGGAGAACATCAGGTTTCTCGTCGAGTCCGCCCTCCAGCTCGCTGGTATGGACACGGTGGGGGCCGACGATGGTCGCACCGGCCTGAAACTGGCGACTGACGCTCGACCCGATCTCATCGTGCTCGACGTGATGATGCCTGAGCTCGACGGGTTCGAGGTCTTGCAGCGCCTTCGAGACAGCGGCTCGCGTACCCCGGTCATCTTCCTCACGGCACGGGACTCGACCGACGACCGAGTACGCGGACTCACAGCCGGCGGCGACGACTACATGATCAAGCCATTCGCCGTTGCCGAACTGGTGGCCCGAGTGCAACTCCGTCTGCAGCAGGCAGGTCAAGCAGCGAAGCAGACCGTGCTGCGCTGCGCCGATCTGGAACTCGACACCGAGGCACACCGGGTCACGCGTGCCGGCAACGCCGTCGAGCTCTCGCCGACCGAATACAAGCTCCTCCACTACCTGCTGGCAAACATCGGCCGAGTGCTCACACGCACGCAGTTGCTCGACCATGTGTGGGAGTACGATTTCGGCGGCGATTCGTCGGTGGTCGACACCTACATCAGCTATCTGCGCCGCAAGCTCGATCAGGGCGACCCCAAGCTGATCCACACGATCCGCGGGGTCGGTTTCTGCTTGCGAGACGACGGGTGACATTGCGTACTCGCCTCCTGCTCGGGTTCACGATGATCTTCGTCGTCGTGGTCGCCGCCGGCGTCTTCACGGTGACGGCACAACGCAACCAGTTGTACGACCAGATCGACGACCGGTTGGTGGCGACTCCCCTGCCACCCGGCACGCGAGGCGAACCAGTAGTGGGGAACCCAGGGGAACCGCCAGCCGACGCTCCCGAGCGCAACGACGCACTCCAACCGGTGGACGACGACAGCATCTCCAATCTCTATGTCGCAGTTCTCACCGCCGAGGACACGCTTCAGCCGGTCATCGAAGGGCAACTGCTCACCGACGTGCCCGACCTGCAGACGTTGCTCGACGATCTCCTCACTGAATCCACGCTGCTGACAGCAGACGGCGTCGACGGCATGTCGACGTTTCGTGTGCTGTTCCTGCCGGCGAATGAACAATCGTTCGGTGCGATCATCGCCGTTCCGATCGACGACGTCGAGGACACGATCCGCCAGTTGACATACACCTTTGCCGGGGTGGCCGGGCTGATCTTGCTCGTGTTGATTCTGATTGCTTCATGGGTCAACAGATTCGGACTGCGGCCGATCGGCGCGATGACCGATGTTGCCGAGGCGATCTCATCGGGCGAGCGTGATCGGCGCGCCGACATCGACAGTGACTCGACCGAGGCTGGCCGGCTCGGCCTTGCCTTCAACGTCATGCTCGACGAACGCGACGCCAGCGAGACCCGGCTTCGACAGTTCGTCTCGAACGCCTCACACGAGCTGCGAACACCCCTCACGTCGATTCGCGGCTACCTCGATCTCTACGCGGCGGGCGGCTTTCGTCAGCCGGGCGAGCTCGACGATGCTCTCCGGCGCATGCAGGCCGAGGCAGAACGCATGAACCTGCTCGTCGAGGACCTTCTGTTGCTCGCCAAGTTCGACGAGGAGCAGCCGCTCGACATCACGACGGTTCGTGTCGACACGCTGGCTCGTGACGTTGCAGCACTCACACTGGCAGCGCACCCTGACAGGCCGGTCTTCGTCGAGGCACAGGACGAGATCGAAGTCAGCGCGGACCGCCTCCGACTCCACCAAGCGCTGGCGGCACTGGTCGACAACGCTGTCCGCCATACGCCCGACGACTCGTCGATCGAAATTTCAGTCGCACGCACGGATGGTGGCGTCGAGCTCTCGGTGTCCGACTCGGGGCCTGGTCTGAGCCATGACGAGGCGTCTGCGGTCTTCGACCGTTTCAGTCGGGGCGATCAGTCCAGAGCACGCAAGACCGGTGGCTCGGGACTCGGACTCTCGATCACCCAGGCCATCGTGCACGCACACGGTGGCGAGATCTCGGTGACGGCGACCCCGGGGCACGGCGCCACGTTCACGATCGCGCTCCCGGCGATATCCGCAGGCTGAACGTCAGTTCTGGCGGGCGCGAAACGCGTCGAGGTTCGAGCGCGTTGTCGATCGAACCTTGGACTTCAGCATCGGCGACCAGCCGAGCAACTTGCCCGGCAAGCCCAGCGCTTGCGATGACCACTTCCAGAAGTCGAACTCGTCGCGGTGGTCAATGACCTTGCCGTCTTCGAAGCGCAGATTCGCCGTGACATTGTTGGTGACCGCTCGGCCAGAGCTGGTGAAGGTGTAGTCGGCAATCCAGTTGACCGTTGCCGTCGATTCGCCGACGTCGAGAATCGTGTGCCGCACGCTGAGGTCAGTGTCGCTCGAGCACAGCATCTGCCACATCGCGCACGCATCGTCGGCCTGCAGTTCACCGAAGGCCGGATCCTCGACGACGACACGGTCGTGATAGCAGCTGACCATGGCGTCACCGTCGCGTGCAGCGAGCCCCTCGTAGAAGGTGTTGATCAGGTTCTCGGTCATCGTGGGACCGTATCTCCTCGACGTCCGTCGACTTCTTGCGCACGGACGAGTGGCCGTTGCCCGGACGGTCTCGCCTCACCGCTGACCATGTCGACCAGTCCGGTTGCGCAGCTGATCAGGTGTCGAGGTAGCGGTCGCGGAGCAGGCGCTTGTAGAGCTTGCCGGTCGGAAGACGCGGGAGCTCGGCTTCGAAGTCGACGCTCTTCGGACACTTGTAGTGAGCGATTCGTTCGCGAGTGAAGTTGATCAGTTGCGCTGCAAGTTCATCCGACGGTTCGTTTCCGTCCGCGAGTTGGACCGCAGCCTTGACCTCTTCGCCCATCTCGGGGTGCGGGATGCCGAAGACTGCGACGTCGACCACGCCAGGGTGGTCGATCAGAACGTTCTCGATCTCCTGAGGGTAGATGTTGACGCCACCGCTGACGATCATGTGCGCTTTGCGGTCAGTGAGATAGAGGTAGCCGTCGGCGTCGAGGTATCCGATATCTCCCAACGTGGTGCGCCCGTCCGGCAGCGCCGCCGCGGCGGTCTTCGCCGGATCCTTGTAGTACTCGTACTGGCCGCCGCCCGAGAAGTAGACGGTGCCGATATTCCCCGTCTCGAGTTCATTTCCGTCGTCGTCGCAGATCTGCACGGTGCCACGCCGCGCCCGACCGACCGAGCCGGGATGCTCAAGCCATTCCTCGCTGGTGATGAACGTCGAACCGTTGCCCTCCGATCCGGCGTAGTACTCCATAAGAATCGGACCCCACCAGTCGATCATTTGTTGCTTGACCTTGACCGGACACGGCGCCGCCGCATGCACCGCCACGCCCAGGCTTGAGACGTCGCGGGCAAGCCGCTCGTGCTCGCTGAGCTTCAGCATCCGCACGAACATCGTCGGCACGAATTGGCTGTGGCTCACCCGGTACTGCTCAATCGAGGCGAGACACGCTTCGGCATCGAACCGTTCCATCACCACCAACGTGCCGCCCACCCGGTGCACTGCTATCGAGAACGCAAGCGGTGCTGCGTGATACATCGGCGCCGGCGACAGGTAAACCATCTCTGGCCCATACCGATATTGGTTGGCGAAGATCGCCCGGGTCGCTGGCTCGATCTCGTCGATGGCGTGCGTCGGAAGCGGTCGCTTCACGCCCTTCGGTCGTCCGGTCGTCCCGGACGAGTACAACATCTGGAATCCGGGGCTCTCGTCCGAGACCGGTTGGCTTGGCTGCGACGCAACCGCAGCCTCGAACGACTCCCAGGGACCGCCGGCAGCGTCATCTGCGATGTCGGTCATCAGCCAGCGCCGCACGCTTGGGCAGGCCGTCGAGTCGATGCCGCGAGCAACACTCGCCTTCGCTGCCGATGTGATCAGCAGCGCCGCGTCGCAGTCGTCGATGATGTAGCTGGCCTCATCAGCGGCCAGGAAGCTGTTCACTGCGGTGATGTGCAGGCCGCTCCGCAGCGCACCCCACACGATCTCCATGAACCGGATCTGGTTTTCCATGAAGATCGCGACATGGTCCCCTCGGACCAGTCCTTCGGCCCGGAACAGATTGGCAACACGGTTCGAGCGTTCGTCGAGCTCCCGATAGCTGAGCGTCTCACCGCTCGCCGCCATGATCACAGCGGGGTGGTCGGGCCGGACGGCGCCGTGAGTCCCGGGGTATGCCATCAGTCCCCCTGCTCACTCCCCATGCCACAGAACTCTGTCACACCCCACCCCGGCCAGCGAGCCGAACGACGGCGGCGGCGAGAAGTGCCGGGCCAAGAGAGCTGGCTGGCGTGACGGAGTGGGACCTCACCGCAGTCACAGGTCGATTTCTCGGCATCGACAAGGTGGTATGTTGAGATCTCGCCGACTCACCGGGGACCTCTTCTGACGCTCGACAGCGATGTCGACACGATGTGGTCGCCTCCTCTGAGCCTTTGCTCATCGGAGACCCATGTCGCAATCAGTCCCCGGGACCTCCCTCGAAACGGACGCGCCGCGTGCCCGCAGCCGAACCGCTGGCCTCTTGATTGGCCACCCCTGGATCCGAGCAGCGAGAACGATCTCACGTCCACAATGAAGGAGACACACCATGGCCAAATCACCACAACGCCGAGACGGCAAGAAGGTCGGAAAGACACTCAAGGAGAAGCGTGATGCAAAGCTCGCCAAGCAGCAGGACAAGAAGCCGCTCGAGCGCTGACCAATCATGTATCTCATTGCGCTGATCAACAACTCGTCGGTCAGCGCAATGTTCGATGGCCATCACGACTCAGGAGAACACGTCGCTCACTTCCTCCCAGGCTGACGCGACATGACCCAGACGTCGGGTCCACCACCCTCGATCACAAGATGGTCGGCGACATCGAATCCGAGCCGACGGTAGAACTCCACGTTCGACTGCGATGACGTTTCGAGCCAGACCTCAAGCGCTCGGTCGTCACTCACCTGAAGGAGCGGAGTCAGAGTCTTGGTCGCGAGGCCGCGGCCTTGCATGGCCCGGCTCGTGCCGATCGCTCCGAGGTACAGATGCTGCTTGTTGGGATGCAGAGGCTCGACCTGGCGCTCAGCGGCCTTCGAAGCTTCATGTCTGCTGCCTTCGAGTCCCGCGACCTGTCGTTGCACCGCATCATCAACGGTGCCCGCCGACACCGCTGCGCTGTCACTCCATGCTGCGACCGACTGGATCTCACCGGCGACCACACCCACAGAGATCTCTCCGAACTCGAAGGCGAAGTGTTCGAGCGCGATTCGCTGCAACGCAATGATCCGGCGCTGATGGTCAGAAGAGTCGACGGTCCAACGGGGTCCAGGGGTAGTCGGCGAATGCGTCGCCGAGCACTTCAGCCGCCCGATCGAGATCACTTGAATCTGCTCGGCGCGTGACGATCTCCACGGGGATCATGATGTCAGGGGCAGCCTCGAAACCTGACGCCGACCGATTTCCCGTCAGTCCTCGCGCCCCGGCGAGCGCCGATCTGCAGGAGAGTGCGCATCTCGCGCGTTCGTGACTTGTTGCATCTCCAGCCGCCGGCGAGCCTGCGCGTGGAGGAAGGCTCGATCATGATTGTCTTGGCGCCGGATGCGCCGCTGGTCCCGCCGCTCCACCGCGGCGACCTCGTCGTCATCCGAGACACCGGGGCAACACAGTCTCGATGCACAGCAGGTACAACAGCCGTCACTGCCCGGGTCGCCGTCGCCCGGGAGTCGGCGATATGAGGCTGGACGGCACCGAATGGCGGTGGTCGGTGTCGGGGACTGGCGTCCGCCGAGACCGTGGCACCACCGCCGTCGGTGCCGGTTACCCGCCGAGGATTGATCTCAGGTCAGGCATGCGGATTGTAACCTGTTCACCGCCGAGTTCTACCGGTAGGTCCTGGCTGAGCCTCCGACATGTTCGTACGTGCAAAAGGCCAGCGCTGTGGGCCGCCCGCCACAGATCGCACATCGCCGAGCATCAGCTCAGCAGGCTGCCCCCAACAACGGATGCGCGTCACGGGCACGGCCTGGAGCATGATCGAGATGTGGCCCACACACTGATCTCCAATCCTGCAACCGAAGTGACCATCCAGGCTGGTGCAGTCGTCTCCAAGGTGGTGCACCGGGGCGGTGGGCTCAACGTCACCGTGTTCGCCTTCGACGCCGGCGAACAGCTCACCGAACATCAGGCAGCCAAAACAGCCCTGGTTCAAGTCCTGTCTGGACGTCTTCGCTTCACCGTCGACGCCGAGGAACTCGATCTGGATGCCGGGTCCTGGCTGCACATGACACCTGGCGCTCCGCACGCGTTGACGGCCACCGAGCCGACGGTGATGCTGCTGACACTCATCGGCCAGTAAGTACCACGACCGCGACTTCGACACGATCAGGTCGGGTGCGATAGGGCTGAGCGCAGCGTTCGACTCAGCGAGCGCTGCGCCGACCTTCGGGAGGACCTCCACGGTGGTCGCTTGGGCATTGGAAGACCACCTCCTGCCTGCCGCGGGTCCGTTGAGTTCGACGATCCAGTTGGTGAACGGAGGTGCCGACGGGACCAACGCCTCTGGACCGGCACAACTATGCGTCCGACGATGGACATGTGGACGGATTGTCCATGTCGATGGCTGCATCGAGCAGTTCCACAGGGAGTGGTGATGGACAAGCCGATCAATGTGCTGATTCCGCTCGACGGCTCGCGACACGCCGAGCGTGCGGTGCCCCAGGGAATGCGCCTCGCGGAGCTCCTCGGATGTCGCGCTGGTGCCGTGCAGGTCGTCACCTCCGAGGAACACGATGACCGCACGGTTCTTGTGAGCGCAGTCGCTGACGGTGGCCTCGATTGGTCGGAGCGCGTGGTCGACACCGACGTCGCACGCGGCATCACCGCCGCTGCGGCGGAGCACCATGCCGTGGTTTGCATGGCGACCCGTGGGCACGGTCGATCCGTCGCGCTGATCGGCTCAATCCCCGAAGACGTCGTACGGCGTAGTTCGCTGCCAGCCATGCTGATCGGTCCGGGAGTCGATGTCCATCAGAGCGGACCAATTCGACAGCTCATCGTCGCCGTCGACGGAACCCCATTCGGCGAGGAGATCTGTGCACCAGCCTGCACGTGGGCGAGCGAATTCGGACTGAAGGTGCACTTCGTGACGGTGGTACAGCCGAGCCTCGAATCCGCCGACCACGCCAAGCCATCGGATCGATGGTTCGGACCTTCCGGGGATGAGCATGCGTACATGGCCGACCTCGTCAGCCGTCACGAAGTGCTCGCAACCGGCGTCGATGGTTCGGTGGTCTACGATCCGATCTCGCCGGCGGGCGGACTGGAGCAGATGTTGCGTCGCTCGCCTGACGCGATCCTCGCGTTGGGAACTCACGGGCGTACCGGAATATCGCGCCTCGTACACGGCAGCATCGCCAGCAAGACGGTTGCAGAGAGTTCTGCGCCGGTACTCATGTTCCCCTCCCATCATGACGACTCGAGATGACGGCGCGTCCGCCAGCGTCAGGCGGTGCTGGGCCGTCATCCTGTCGCGTCGATCGCGCACCTGCGTCGGTCTGCGTACGGACGGAGATCGCCAACTGTAGGCAGGACGACAATCAACCCTGGAACATTCGGGGTGAGCAGAACCCTCCGTCTGATGCGCCCTGATCGGACTCAGTGCGTGAGATTTTGATGGCTACTACCCAGATCCAAACGTCAGGCAAGAACGCGCAGGACCTCCTCGATTGATCACACTCTGTACCGGCGTTGAATCGACCACCGCCCACGGCCGTCGACGATCGCCTCGCCGGGAGATGCATCGAGCAGGTGCGCGACGAACGCTGCACGCGGATCGTGTCGTAGCGTGGATTCGATGACATCGCTGATTGCCACCGACGGGTGGACCGTCGCTCAGAACGGATTCGACCCCGCCAGGAACCGTGTGTTCGAAAGCCTCTTCAGCCTCGGCAACGGCCATCTCGGTGGGCGCGGCAATCACGAAGAGAAGTACTCGGGCGACTCGCTCCCCGGCAACTATCTCGCGGGTGTCTTCTATCCCGATCCGACGCGGGTCGGGTGGTGGAAGAACGGCTACCCCGACTATTTCGCGAAAGTGCTGAACGCCGCCGATTGGAAGCCGATTCACATTTCGGTCGACGGCGAACCGCTCGATCTGGCGACCGCCACAATCGTGTCGTTCAAGCGTGTCCTCCACATGCGTACGGGTGAACTCACCCGCTCCTTCCGGGCGACGCTCGGCAATGGCGTGACCGTCGATGTCGACACGATCCGTTTCGTCAGCATCGTCCGCAAGCATCTCGGCGCCATTCGCTACCGGATCACCCCAGTGGATGGCGACGTTTCGCTCGTGGTGTCCGCGCACGTGAACGGCGACGTCGTGAACGAGGACTCGAACTACGACGAGGGCTTCTGGGACGAGGTGTCGCGGTCGGTGAGCGGGACGCGCGGGTGTGTGGTGTCGCGCACGAAGAAGACCGCCTTCGACTGCGCAACCGCGATGGCCTACGAGGTACGCCGCGACGGCGAGCAGTTGCCGATCAATCCTCGCGTCGGGGAGGCCGAACGGTTCGTGGCGTCGACCTTCGATGTCGACGCCACTGCCGGACAGACGATCGAGATCACCAAGTACGGGGCCAACGCCACGTCCCGGGAGATGCCGGCCGACGAGATCGTCGGGTGTTGTGATGGCGAACTGGATGCCGCGTTGGTGTCGGGCTTCGACGCGCTGCAGTCCGAGCACCGGGCGGCATGGGGCCACCGTTGGGACATCAGCGATGTTGTCATCGGCGGCGACCCGGCCGCGCAACAGGGCATCCGTTTCAACATCTTCCAGCTCAATTCGACGTTCACCGGCGACGATCCAGACTTGAACATCGGGCCGAAGGGATTCACCGGCGAGAAGTACGGAGGGGTGACCTATTGGGACACCGAGGCGTTCTGCCTGCCGTTCTACCTCGCCACGAGTGAACCGGAGGTGAGTAAGAACCTGCTCCACTATCGCCACCGTCAACTCGGCCGGGCGATCGAGAACGCCAGCAAGTTGGGTTTCACCGGTGGGGCCGCGCTCTATCCGATGGTGACGATCAACGGTGAGGAGTGCCACAACGAGTGGGAGATCACGTTCGAGGAGATCCACCGAAACGGCGCCATTGCGTTCGCCATCTTCGATTATCTCCGGTACACCGGCGACGAGCACCATCTACTCGAAGGCGGGCTCGAGGTCCTGATCGCCATCTCCCGGTTCTGGGCGCAACGGGTGTCGTTCTCCGAACCGAAGCAGGCCTGGGTGATGCTCGGGGTGACCGGCCCGAACGAGTACGAGAACAACGTCGACAACAACTGGTACACGAGCCTGATGGCGCGCTGGACGCTGCGCTACACCGCCGAGGCAATCGACCGCGCCAGAGAACTCGACCCGGAGCAGGTCGAGGCGATTATCGAGCGGGTCGCGCTGGACGAAGCCAACGAGCGCGAGCGATGGAACGTCGTCGCCGAGGGCATCCATCTCCCGGAGGATCCTGAGCGCGGCGTGTTCCTCCAGCAGAGCAATTATCTCGACAAGGAGCTGCTCACCGTCGACGATCTCGATCCCGCCGAACGCCCGATCCACAAGCACTGGTCGTGGGACCGAATACTCCGGTCGTGTTTCATCAAACAGGCTGATGTCCTCCAGGGTTTGTGGGTCTTCGAGGACCGGTACGACCTCGACACGATCCGCCGCAACTTCGACTTCTACGAACCACGCACT
>CAXMZV010000084.1:0-10919 GCA_964199985.1 Candidatus Ilumatobacter isfjordensis
GATCGCCGACATATTGCGCTGTCTCGTGTGTTGACCGAAACCCAAGGAGACGGTCGAGCAGCGTGACCGCAGGGTTGAAGTGGGCTCCGGACACCGTGGCGACCATGACGATCAGTCCGACGAGCGCGCCCGCTGTTGCGGCGGCGTTCTCGAAGAGTTCCAGCCCGACGTCGTCGGGGGAGAGCGTCTCGGCCATGATCCCGGACCCGATGATCGGGCGGAGACATGAGTGAGTGGGTTAGCGTCGAGGTCGTGGACGGCCAGCGCACGATAGCGTGATCCATCGACCATGATCAATATGACGAAGCCTGAAATCACCTCCAGCAACGACGCGAGCAATGATCCCGTTGCGTGTTGCGGTGGCGGCTCGTCCCGGCTGGACCACAGCGAGGCAACGGCGCTCGCTGGTCAACTCAACGCCATTGCGGATCCCGTTCGAATCCAGATGTTGTCAATCATCGCGTCATCAGCGACTGGCGAAGTGTGTGCGTGCGACTTCGTCGAGCCGATCGGGAAGTCGCAGCCCACGATCTCGCATCACCTCAAAGTGCTCAGCGAGGCCGGCATCGTCGCCGGGGACAAGCGTGGTCGATGGATTTGGTATCGGCTCGCTCCCGGCTCCATTGATGACGTCATCAGCACACTCGTTGACGCCGTCGGCGACACCCCGAGCTGACGATGTGCGGCCGATTCGTCTCGACGAGCACGCCTGACGCCATTGCGACCTACTTCGGCGCAACGGCAGATGTTGCAGCGCTGGGCGAGAACTTCAATGTTGCGCCCACCCACGACGTGTATGGCGTCGTTGCGCGCCCCGCTGAGCCCGATGCTCAACCCGCCAAGGCACTCCAGGCGTTCCACTGGGGTCTGATTCCGAGCTGGGCAAAGGAGCGCAAGATTGGCGCACGGATGATCAACGCTCGGTCCGAGACCCTCACCGAGAAGCCGGCCTTTCGCGGGCTGGCGAAGAAGAAGCGGTTGATCATCCCGATGGACGGGTTCTACGAATGGAAGCCGGGTTCCGCTGACGGTCCGGTCAATGCCAAGGGCAAGCCACTCAAGCAGCCCATGTTCATCCACCGCGTCGACGGCGAACCGCTCGCGGTCGCGGGCCTCTGGGCTGCGTGGAAAGACCCGTCAGACCCCGATCAGCGTTGGTTACACAGCGCCACCGTCATCACGACCGCCGCCAACGAGCTGATGTCGTCGGTGCACGACCGGATGCCGGTGCTGGTTCCGCGTGATCGATGGGACGAGTGGCTCGACCCCACCAACGACGACATCGACGCGCTGTCCGATCTCTTCGTCGCCGCCAACGACGGCGTGCTCGAAATGCGCGAGGTCTCCACCGACGTGAACAACGTCCGCAACAATGCAGCCGACCTCCTCAACCCCATTTGAGCCGTAGCGGTTGAGTCAGAGTTCGGCGATGATCCGCGCAGCCCAGTCTGTAAGGTCGCTGCGCTCGACGTGAGCAGCAGCGTTCGCGAACGAGAGTTCGCTCATCTCGTTGGTGGGAACGAGGTGAATGTGGGCGTGCGGCACCTCGTAACCCGCGATGATGAGGCCAACCTTCTCGCAGTCGAAGGCCTGCTCCTGCGCCTTGGCGATGCGGTACGACACCTCGAACAGATGTGCTGATAGCTCAGGGGAGGCATCGATCCAGTGGTCGATCTCCTCGATCGGCACGACAAGCGTGTGTCCCGGTGTCATTGGATTGATGGACATGAACGCCACGCAGTATTCGTCGCGGTGCACGAACGTCCCGGGAATGTCGCCGTTGATGATCATGGTGAAGACGGTGCTCATACCCGCGCCAGAGTACGCGCGCCGTACGATTCAGGCGTGACCAGCGCCGGCGAGATTGCTCCAACACCTGACGGCGAGCCGACCGGCCTCTTCGACAACCTGTGGACGATCCCCAATGCGTTCACGCTCGCACGGTTGCTGTGTCTTCCGATTTTCCTGTGGCTGCTGTTCGACCAGGACAATCGCGCTGGCGCCGCTTGGATGCTCGTGGCTCTCGGGAGCACCGACTGGGTCGACGGATACATCGCACGCCGCTTCAACCAGGTGAGCGAGTTCGGCAAGATCTTCGACCCCACCGTCGATCGAGTCTTCTTCTTCGTGTCGATCGTCGCGATCATCATCGACGGCTCCATCCCGGTGTGGTTTGCGCTCGCCGTACTGTTCCGCGAAGTCGCGGTGGGTGCAATGATGGCCATCGCGACGCTGTTCTTCGGGATGGAACGTTTCGACGTCACGTGGTGGGGAAAGACCGCAACGTTCCTGCTGATGGGCGCGATTCCGAGCTTCCTGCTCAGCGAGGCTGGCGTGTTCGAGTCCGACTTTTTCGGTGTTGTGGCCTGGGTCGTCGGCATCCCGGGTCTGGCACTCAGCTACTGGACTGGCGTCGCCTACATTCCCCAGGTTCGTGCCGGGATCGCGGCCGGTCGCCAACATCGCGCAGATCGTGTTCCTTCCGAGCAGTGATTCTCGCTACGGTGAGCACCGATGAACGTTCCTGCTGACCTCCGCTACTCGTCAGACCACGAGTGGATCCGCCAAGACGGCAACATCGTCACCATCGGCATCACCGAATTTGCCCAGGACTCGCTCGGCGATGTGGTGTTCGTCGAGGTTCCCGAGCAGGGGACAACCGTTGCGATGGGTGACTCATTCACCGAGGTCGAGAGCACCAAGTCAGTGAGCGACATCTACGCCCCGGTGTCGGGAACCATCGCTGCCGTCAACGAGGCACTCGATGATCAGCCCGAACTCCTCAACAGTGACCCTTACGGTCAGGGTTGGATTTGCTCGATCGAATATTCCGACGCGGCCCAGCTCGACGAACTGATGGACGCCGACGCCTACAAGGCACTCACTGAAGGCTGAGCTCATGAGCACCTACGTCTTCTGCAACCAATGCGGCCATCGCAACCCACCCGAGAGCACCTTCTGCTCGAGCTGCGGTGAACCGTTGGATTCACTCAGCGATCGAACCATCACCCTGACGGCAATCGACCCGTTGCAGGATGCTCCGGGATCGGACGACGACATCGTGGTCCCAGTCGGAGAACTCCCGACCGAAATTGGTGTCCTCATCGTTCGCGCCGGCGCACAGGCCGGTGCCCGATTCCCGCTCGACGAGGACGTCACGCGGATGGGCCGCCACCCAGAGAGCGAAATCAGCCTTGACGACATCACCGTGTCTCGACGTCACGCCGAGATCGAGCGGACCGCCGAGGGCTACGTCGCCAGTGACGCCGGCTCGCTCAACGGCACGTATGTCAATCAGGAACGCATCGACCGCATGCTCTTGCGTCACGGCGACGAGGTGCAGATCGGCAAGTTCCGACTGGTCTTCTTCGAGCGGAACGATGGCTGACCTACCGGTCAGGACCGCATCGATGTCACATCTCTCGATTGGCGAAGTGCTCGCGCTGCTGCTCGAGGAGTTTCCCGACGTCACCATCTCGAAGATCCGGTTCCTCGAGAGTCAAGGTCTGATCGACCCTGAGCGTACACCGTCGGGTTATCGCAAGTTCTACGACGACGACGTCGAGTTACTGCGCTGCATCCTGCGCGAACAGCGCGAGAACTACTTGCCGTTGCGGGTCATCAAAGATCGACTTGATTCGGGTGAGATCGACCCGACGAGTGAGATTCCTCGTCCACGTGGCATTCGCAACATGCCCGATGACGACGCGGTTGCTGCGCATCCTGCCGCCACCCTGACTGCATCCACGAAGCCTGCGCCACCGACTGGCGCCGATGCCCTGTTCGTGCGCACCGACGGCACCGAGCCCGGTGCCGCCATCGAGGATTCCAAGAGCGACGTCATTGATCCGACGCCCATCGAGGCCACAATTCCGCCCTCGCCGAAGCCTGCTGTCGATGTCAAGGCGCCGTCCTTGCTCCCCGGCACCCTCCTGACGAGTGACGAGTTGTGCTCGATGGCGTCCATCGACGCCGCAGCCCTCGAGAACCTTGAGTCATACGGCGTCGTGACCGGCATCCGCGGATCCGGTGGCCTGTATGGCGAGGAAGCGCTCGAGATCGCGGCGATCGCGAAGCGGTTCCTCGACGCGGGCTTCGACGCCCGGCACCTCCGCGGGTGGAAGGTCGCTGCTGATCGCGAAGCCGGCCTGTTCGAGCAGATGATTCAGCCGCTGTTGCGTCAGCGCAACCCACAGTCTCGCGAACAGGCTCGACAGCAACTCACCGAGATGGAGCAGATCGGCGGCCAGCTGCGGTCAGCCCTCATGCGCTCGGCGATGCGCCACCACTACGAAGACTGAGTACGATCAAGGGTGTGATCCCTCTCGAATTGGTCGGTGTCCGCGTTGAAGTCCCGGCCAACACGCCGATGATGTTGCTCCGCGAGCAGGACGGCGACCATCGGTTGCTCCCGATCTACATCGGCACGCCCGAGGCATCTGCGATTCACTACGCGCTCGAAGGAGTCGAGCCGCCGCGGCCGCTCACGCACGACCTGTTCTTGATCACCCTCGGCGAACTGGGCGCCACGGTCGATCACATCGTCGTGACCGAAATGCGCGACCGGACGTTCCATGCCGAGGTGCATCTGTCGAGCCCATCGGGCGACAAGGTCATCTCGGCGCGGCCCTCCGACGCGGTCGCACTCGCCGTTCGTTGCAACGCTCCGCTCTTCGCCACCGACGAATTGATGGCAGCAGAAGCCCAAGAGGCGCCGCCCGAGCCTGAAGTCGATGCCGCCGAAATCATCGACGACTTCAAGGACTTCCTCGACAACGTCAGCCCCGAAGACTTCGAGGCCTGACCGGCAACCGCAGAGTCGTCACTCCCTGATCCTCACCAGCGGGTGGGGAGCGTCACCTGCTGCGCTGCATCGGCGCCGCGCGGGACGAAGTGCAACACCAACGACTTGCGAGTTGTGCCCTCTGCAGTGATGGCAGCGCCACCGTGGATCAACATGCCGTGCCAGAAGAGCACGTCGCCCTTGCGAGCAAGAAACTTGTGCTCGTCGTAGTTGTCGGCATCGGCAACGATCGACGCTGTGTAACGGCCCGCAGCGGCGGCGCCTGGTGCGGTACGCAGGTTCGTGTTCGGGTAGTCGTCGAATTCTGAGAACAACGGCCCGCGGTGCGATCCGGGGTAGTACAGGAGCGGGCCGGATCCCTCGACAATGTCCTCACAGGCAATCCACGCGCCAACGATCAGGTTCGGAACGCCGAGATGGAAGACGCACGTGTCTTGGTGCAGATCCTGCCGGCTCCCGTTATGGAAATTGATGCTGTAGTTCGCTTCGGTCGGGAATCCGAGGATCATCGAGGCAATCCGCTTCATTTCTGGATGGCGGCGAACAGCGTCAGCGGCTGCGGACTGCTCGACGAACGCATGCACTCGCCAGTTCGAGCGATCACGGGCGGCTTGTCGCTCGACGACCGGGCGCTCGAGCAACTGACCGTGATCAATGGTCACGCGATGGCCATCGGTGCCGAATTCGAGGTCGCAGAACTCCAGCCCGGGCAGGGGAGCGGTCGCGGTGAACACATCGTCGAGCTCGGCGAGCATTGCATCGATGGCGTCGTGCGGCACCACGTTCTCCACCACGGCGTATCCGTCTCGGACCCAGGACGACAAAATGCGTTCGTCTTCAGGTTGACCACCGGACCGCTCGGGCACCTGGTCGGCGGCATTGGGCTCGTCGTACCAGGCGACGTCGGGAAGGTCGAGCGGTCGTTGGGCGGTCCGGACGATGCGCGACGAGATTCTCGACAGCAAACTCATGATTGCAAGGGTAGTAAACCGCATCACGGCCCAGCGGCGTTTGCATGGAAAGATGCCCAGCGTGTGGATGAAGTCTCGACAAAAGGTTGACGGTCGCGCGTCCGATACGTAAGGTTCACGATCTCACACTGCTGTAACTACGAAACTGTGGTGCTGCAACACAATCTGTTCGTCACGTTGGAAACAACGGACCGGAGGCAATCACATGACACGTATCGCAGGGACCCCGCTGTCCGACATCGACAAGAAGCTCGCCGAAGAACTCGGCTACAGCGGCACGCAAACCGCCAGCGTGGTCGGCATCTCCTATCGTCAGCTCGATTATTGGGCTCGAACCGACCTGATTCGCCCGTCGCTCAGCGACGCGAGCGGCAGCGGCAGCCGGCGCCGGTACTCCTACACCGATCTGCTCGAACTCAAGACGATCAAGAAGCTGCTCGATGCCGGGATCAAGCTCGAACAGGTCCGCAAGGTGTTCGACTACCTCCGTGAGCACGTCACCACCAACATTGCCTCGGCGCATCTCGTGATCGAAGGCGAGAGCGTCCAGGTCTGCGACGACGGCGAGCTGATCGACGTGTTGAAGAACGGCCAGGGCGTGCTCAATATGGTGTTCTCCATGAGTGGTGTGAAGAACGAACTCGAAGCCGACGTGGCCGACATCGCTTCAGAGATTCTCGACGAGCAGCCCCATCGTCGGATCGGCTGAGCACCGCATGACACTCGAGCAGTCACCCCTGGTCGAGCAGCACCAGGCTCTCGACGCCAATCTCGTCGAGTTCGGCGGATGGGAAATGCCCATCGCTTACCCGTCCGGCACGATCGACGAGCACCTCGCGTGCCGCCGCGGTGCCGCGATGTTCGACGTGTCGCACCTCGGTTCGGTCCGCATCGAGGGCGATGGCGCCTTCGACCGACTGCAGTCCACGCTCACCAACGATCTCACAAAGATCGCGCCGGGACGCGCGCAGTACACGCACCTCCTCGACGCGAACGACGCTTCCGTGCTGGACGACATCATCGTGTGGTGGCATCCCCGCGCCGAGGGTGAGCCCGACGTGTTCGACGTGATGCCAAACGCATCGAATACCGACGACGTCGTCGCAGCCCTCGGTGGGGTCGAGACGACGCACGATCGAGCTGTCATCGCGGTGCAGGGTCCTGACGCCAAGGCGCTCCTCGCCACCGTGTTCCCCGATGCGGCCGCCACCGGCCGCTTCCGCGTTGCGCACTGCGACTGGCAGGGTGCCTCCTGTGTCGTCGCCGGAACTGGCTACACCGGCGAGCCTGGCGTCGAGATCGCGGTCCCGGCAGCATCCGCCGGGTCGTTGTGGGACGCGCTCATCGGTGCAGGAATCACTCCGGCGGGTCTCGGAGCACGAGACACGCTTCGGCTCGAGTCAGGCCTGCCCTTGCACGGCCAGGAACTCGGCCATGGCATCACCTCATTGCAGGCAGATCTCGGATGGGTCGTGGCCTGGGACAAGGAAACATTCATCGGCAAAGACGCTGCCCTGGCAGAGCGCGGCGACGGTGTGGCACGGCGACTGTTCGGCATCGCCACCGACGGTCGACGGCCGGCCCGCACCGGCTACCCAGTGCTCATCGACGGTGTCGCCGTCGGCGAAGTGACCAGCGGCAACTTCTCCCCGATCCTCGGCCACGGCATCGCGCTCGCCTTTCTCCCACCGACCACCGCCGAAGGCGACTCAGTCGAAATCGACGTCCGTGGCAAGACCCTTGCCGGTCGCGTCGTACAAACACCGTTCATCTGAACGGTCGCTCGCATCACTTCGTGCGAGCGGCAGTCTTCTTCTTCGAGGCCGCCTTCTTCGGCGCGGCCTTTTTTGCCGTGGTCTTCTTGGGCGCCGCCCTTTTTGCCGTGGTCTTCTTCACAGGCACAGGTGACGGTGCAACCGCGGCCTCCGGTGCCGGCTTCGCCCCGGCCATGCCGGGGCGGCGGAACCCACCGAACAGCCCGCCAGCTGTCTCTGCGAGCTGCGTGAGCGGACCCAGTCGGGTCTGGAGGTCACCAAGAATGTCGCTGAACTGCCCGAGCTGGTCGGGCAGTTGAGTGAACGCCGGTGTGGTCAGTGTCTTGGCCAAACGCTCGAGGCCGGGTGCTGCAGCCATGGCCGGGCCGCTGACGACCTGCATCATGTCGTCGGCTGCCTTCACCGTGCGGGTCATCTGCGGAACCGCTGCTCGGATCGGCCCTTCGACGTCAGTCACCAGCCGGTTGATCCGCTCGGTGGTCTCGTTCAGATTCTCCATCGTGCGATTGAAGTTTTCGACGCCGCGCAGGAACTCGTCGACACCCTTGCGGAACTGCTCGAAGGATTGAAGCGTGCCAGCGAGCGGCGCCGCGAACAAGTTGAACATCTGCGAGAGCGGGTCAGGGTCAGCCATCAGGCCAACCTAGTTCGCCTCAGGTGAGGACATCCTGAATGGCGATGAAGTGCAGTGCGACCTCGTTGTCTGGGTAGCCGGCAAGAATTTGGTCGAAGAAAAGATGTCAACGCAGCGCCTTCGTCACGTCACGCCTGGTCAGAGGTTTGCGTATGCCTCGAGTGGTTCGCAGCTGCAGACGAGGTTTCGATCGCCGTAGGCGCCGTCGATGCGCGACACCGGCGGGAAGTACTTCGAGACCCGCAGGCTGTCGAGCGGGAAGGCGCCGGTCTCTCGGCTGTACTGCCGATTCCAGTCACCGAGCAACTCCTCGGACGTGTGGGGCGCATGTCGAAGTGGGCTGTCGTCGACCGCCCACTCGCCGGACGCGACCTGATCGATCTCACCCTTGATGGCAATCATCGCCGTGCAGAATCGATCGATCTCGCGGAGCGTCTCGCTCTCCGTCGGCTCGATCATCAAGGTGCCAGCGACCGGGAAGCTCATCGTCGGAGCGTGGAATCCGTAGTCCATCAACCGTTTGGCGATGTCGTCGACCGATACACCAGTCTCTTTCGTGATGTCTCGCACGTCGATGATGCACTCGTGAGCAACACGGCCCTGTTCGCCCCGATACAGCACCGGGAAGTGAGGGTCGAGCTGATGGGCGATGTAGTTGGCGGCAACGATGGCCACGCTGGTGGCGTCCGTGAGACCTGCAGCACCCATCATCTCCAAGTACATCCACGGGATCGGCAGAATTCCGGCTGAGCCGTAGTTGGCTGCGGACACCGCCCCAACAGGTGAGCCGGTGTCGAGCGGATGGCCCGGAAGGAACGGCTCGAGGTGGCTGCGGACACCAATCGGGCCCACGCCCGGTCCACCGCCGCCATGCGGAATGCAGAACGTCTTGTGCAGGTTGAGGTGGCTCACGTCCGCCCCGAACTTGCCGGGTCGAGCATGGCCCACCAGCGCGTTGAGGTTGGCACCATCGACGTACACCTGACCGCCAGCATCATGCACCAGACCACACAACTCACTGACGTCCGCCTCGAACACACCGTGCGTCGACGGATACGTGATCATGATGCCAGCCAACCTGTCACCGACATCATCGAGCTTGATTTGCAGATCCTGCATGTCGACGTTGCCGCGATCATCACACCCGACCACCTTGACGTCGAGGCCCGCCATCACCGCACTCGCAGCATTCGTGCCGTGTGCGCTGGATGGGATGAGGCAGACGGTGCGCTGTTCGTCGCCGTTGGCGCGGTGATATGCACGAATCGCCAGCAGGCCGGCGAACTCGCCTTGGCTTCCAGCGTTGGGTTGCAGGCTCACCGCGTCGTACCCCGTGATGACCGCCAGGCGGTCCGCGAGATCATCGATCATCTCGACGTATCCGCTCGCTTGCGCAATCGGCGCAAAGGGATGGATGTCGGCGAATTCCGGCCACGTGATCGGGACCATTTCAGACGTTGCGTTGAGCTTCATCGTGCACGAACCGAGGGGGATCATCGTCCGGTCGAGGGCGAGGTCACGATCGCTGAGTCGTCGTAAGTAGCGGAGCATTTCGTGTTCGCTGTGATATCGCTCGAACACTGACTGTGTGAGGAACTCATCGGTCCGTCGCATGGCCATCGGCAAGCCGTCCGGTGCAGCGTCCGGATCGTCGACGGGCTCACCGCCGAGAGCCGCAACCACACTCGATACTGCATCGAGGGTCGATGTCTCGTCGAAGGTGAGTCCGAACACTCGATCGTTCACCCGGCGCACGTTGAACCCGGCGGCCAATGCCGCGGCGATGGATGCGTCGACATCCTGGGAGCGAACGGTGATCGTGTCGAACCACGTGTCGTTGAGCACCTCGTGCCCCGCGGCCCGAAAGCCTGCTGCAGCAATCGAGGTGAGCCGCTGCACTCGCTCGGCGATGCGCGTCAGCCCGTCACGTCCGTGCCATGCGGCGTAGAGGCCAGCGATGTTGGCCAGCAGCACCTGTGCGGTGCAGATGTTCGATGTTGCCTTCTCGCGTCGGATGTGTTGCTCACGAGTCTGCAACGCGAGGCGAAGCGCCGGGCGTCCGGCCGTGTCGGTACTGACCCCGACGATGCGCCCGGGCATTGACCGAGCGGACTTCTCGCGCGCTGCCACGAACGCTGCGTGCGGACCGCCGAACCCCATGGGAACACCAAAACGTTGCGCAGAGCCGATGGCGATGTCGGCATCCATCTGTCCCGGCGGAGTCATCAGCATGCACGAGAGTGGATCGGTCACGACCGCGGCGATGCCCCCCATCTCGTGCACCTTCGCGATGTCGGCAGTCCAATCGACGACTGCCCCAGAGGAGCTGGGCGCGCTGAACAGCGCGCCGAAGATCCCGCCGTCCGCATCGGCACCAGCGAGGAGGTCGGCGTCGCCAATCAGCAAGTCAACACCCACCGGCTCCGCCCGCGTGCGCAGGACGGCGAGGGTTTGAGGGTGGGTGTCCTCGTGCACGAAGAAACGCTGTGTCTTGGCCTTCGACTGGCGTCTGGCCATCGTCATCGCCTCTGCGGCGGCCGTACCTTCGTCGAGCAGCGAAGCATTCGCCACATCGAGACCAGTCAGCTCGGTGACCAGCGTCTGGAAGTTCAGAATCGCTTCGAGTCTGCCCTGACTGATTTCCGGTTGATACGGCGTGTACGCGGTGTACCAGGCCGGATTTTCGAGCACATTTCGCGCGATGACCGGGGGAGTGATCGTGCCGGTGTAGCCCA
>CAXMZV010000085.1:0-10902 GCA_964199985.1 Candidatus Ilumatobacter isfjordensis
CGAGATCTACCCGGTGATTCTCGCGATCAGTGTGGTCACTCTGCGGCTGCCAAAGGCGATGATGCCGCGCCGCACGAAACGCTCCTGACCCGAGTCCGACCGTTCGTGACGGGGTCGATCAGGTGAGCGCTATGACGGTGAGCGGCGTGGGCGCTGCGAACTCCGACATCGGGAGCGGGGTGATCTCGCGGCGCCGACCGACGACTTGGACCAGATGCAGTTGATCGTCATCGGTGGCGACGATGCCCTTCGCGCGCATGACTGTGCCGAGGGCGTCATCCAACGTCTGCTGCAACGCCACATCGATGGCTCCGACCGATTCGAACGGACCAAACGCGAGCGTGGTGACCGTGTGCGCGTCGAAGAGACTGGGCGTTGCGGTGGCGGCAACTCCGTCCGGTCGCCGACCCCCCAGCGCCAAGAATCGGCCGATGGCAGGGTCACGCGCGCCGACGACGAAGACCGGAGTGTCGGGAGCGAGTTCGTGCAACCTGGCATCGACGAGCCGTCGTTGGTCGTCACGGACCAGGTCGGTCTTCGTGAGCACGATCAGGTCGGCCTTGGTGATCTGCGACTCGATCGCGTCGGTCACGCCTGCCGGCTGATCATTGTCGAGCACCTGATCAGCGGCCACGACCACCACCACGCCATCGAGCACGAATCCAGCGGAGTTCCCCCACGGCGTCATGCGGTCCGGATCGGCAACGCCGCTCAGTTCAACGACCACATGGTCGGGAGGCGTCTCGCGTGCTCGGAGCTGGTCGAACGCTGCACCGAAGCCGTCGATGAGGCTGCAGCACACGCACCCGTCGGTCAGTTCCACGGTGTCGCCGTGACGGCGGGCGATCAGCGCTGCATCGATGTTGATTTCGCCAACATCGTTGACCAAGACGGCAATCGGGCGATCGGTCACCGCGAGGAGCTCATTGATCGCCGTTGTCTTGCCCGCCCCGAGATACCCGGCGACGAAGGTGATCGGTACGCGGCGTCCGTCCCACGGGAGGAACTCGGGCTCCTGGTACGGCATCGCTGTCGAGGCTATTGCCCCATTGGTGAGACAGCGTCGGTGCAGGCCGCTTCTGGCTGGGTTGATGTCTGGATCACCCCTGGTCACACCCCATCCGCGAACTCTGTGACACCCAATCTCTACCGTGGGCACCATGTTGATCGTTGTTGTCCTTCTCGGCCTCGTGTTGGCCGGGTGCGCCGCCGCTGCGGCGTATTTCTTCGCGCTGCGACGCGCCGAGCAGCAGGCTGCGTCGAATCTCGCCAACGAGCTGGGTGCTCAGTCGCTCTCCAACGAGTCGCTGCAACTCTCGATCGATGCCGCCGTCCAGAGCGCCGTCGCAGCAGTCCGCGATCAAGCGAGCGCTGAACGCGACGCTGCAGTCGGCGCCGCCCTCGAGCAGAGCGCGGTGCTGCAGCGTGAGCAGTTGGGGGCCAAGGCGTCGCAGGTGCAGCAGCACGCCAGCGCCGATCTGGCCTCGAAGAAGGACGTCATCGACAACCGACTCGATCAAGTGCACGGCGAGATGCGCAGCGAGCTCACCAAGTTGACCGACATGGTCAATGCGCTGGGTCGAACGAACGCCGAAAAATTCGGGCAGGTCGAGACCTCGCTCAGGGCGCATGCCGATGTGGCCGCAGCGGTCGCGGAGTCGGCGCAGGCCTTGCGCACCGCCATCGCCAATCCGCAAGCGCGTGGGCAGTGGGGCGAGCGCATGGCGGAAGACGTCTTGCGCATGGCCGGGTTCATCGAGAACATCAACTACACCAAGCAGGGCCAGATCGACGGCGCGACCGGTCGCCCCGACTACACGTTCAACATGCCCAAGGGCCACGCCCTTTACATGGACGTGAAGTTCCCGATGGCTTCGTACATGCGCTATCTCGAAGCGGGCACCGATGCCGAGCGCGAAGCACACCTCAAGAGGTTCCTGAGCGACGTCCGAATGCGGGTCAAGGAGCTGGCAAAGCGCGACTACGGCAACGTCGGCGACCAGCAAGCCGTCGACTACGTCTTACTCTTCATCCCGAACGAACAGCTCACCGGATTCATCCACGAACACGATCCCGGGTTGCTTGACGATGCCATGGGCCAGCAGGTGGTCATGTGCTCGCCGCTCACACTGTTTGCGTTCATCGGCATCATCCGCCAGGCGTTCGACAACTTCATGATCGAACAGACGAGCGACGAGATCCTGCAGCTCATCAGCAAGTTCGGCACGCAGTGGACCAAATACTCCGAACAAGTGGACAAGGTGAAGAAGCGCTTCGAAGGCGTCGAGAAGGAGTTCGAGGCGTTGGCCGGCACACGTCGGCGTGCGCTCGAACGGCCGCTGCGCGAACTCGATGGCATCCGCCAGGAGCGCAATCTGCCCGTCGATGGCGAACTCTTTGCGCTGCCACGCGACGTCGACGACAACGAAACCCCAGCCGGCGGGGCCATCCGCCAACTCGGCGCCTGAACGCCCGATCGTTGACGCTCTGCGCCGCAGAGCCTGATTGAATCGAGCACTGTGAGCCAGCCTGCGTTCGATTTCGGCGACGAGATGCCCGAAGAAATGGCCGATCCCACGTACACCGTCGGCGAGTTGGCCGAGGCAATCAACGACCAACTCCGGCGTGGTTTCCGCGACGGCATCTGGGTGCGCGGCGAAATCAGCGGACTCCAGAATCGCGGGCCACACACGTACTTCTCCCTGGCGGAAGACGGTGACGACGGCAAGGCCGTCATGAACGTGCAGCTGTTCGCACCGACCAAGGCTCGCCTTGCGCCGATGCTTCGCAAGTTCCGCCTCGAGCTGCGCAACGGCATGAAGGTGCGCATTCACGGCAACCTCGACTTCTGGGCCCAGGGCGGTCGGCTCGGCTTCAAGATGGCCAACCTCGACCCGAAGTACACCATCGGCGACATCGCACAGTCACGCGACGAGGTCATCCGGCGGCTCGTTGCCGAAGGACTGATGGACACCAACAAGCGGCGTCCGATGTCGCCGGTGCCACTTCGAGTCGGTGTGGTCACAAGTGTCGGCACCGCTGCCTGGCACGACTTCCACGACGAACTCGCCCGCAGCGGATTCGGGTTCCGTCTCACCGTCGCCGATGTCCGTGTCCAGGGAGACCTCGCTGAGAACATGGTCACCGCCGGCATTGCACGGTTGGCGATGCTCGGCAGGCTCGATGTCATCGTGGTCATCCGCGGCGGCGGGGCCCGCAATGAACTCGCGGTGTTCGATTCCGAGAAGATCGCTCGGATGATTGCCAACTCAGCAGTGCCAGTGTTGACCGGTCTGGGTCACGAGGTCGACCGAAGTGTCGCCGACGACGTTGCGCATCTCGCGCTCAAGACCCCGACTGCGGTTGCTGGCGAACTCCTCGGCCGAGTCACTGCCTACACCGCCAACGCCGAGCAAACGTTCGCCGCAATCCTCCAACGCGGCGCCACTGCGCTCGGCGACGCCACCACCGAGTTGTCCGAGGTGGGCCACCGCATTGCCCGGCGCACACACGCCGCAGTCGAGCGCGGCGACGAGCGATTGTCGATGCGAGTCGACCGGCTGGGCAGGAGTGGCCCGGCTGTGCTCAAGCGCGCCACCGAGCGGCTCGACCGAGTCGCAGTGCGACTGGTCGAGCGTCCGACCGATGTGCTCGACCGGGCGAGCCAACGCCTCGACGTGCTCACCGCGAGAGTCGGCGGCGTCGACCCGGCGGTGCAAATTGCCCGGGGCTGGACCATTACGCGCGACGCAACGGGCACCATCGTTCGATCGGCTGCCGACATCGGCACCGACGACGTACTCACCACCACGCTCATCGACGGCACCGTCACCAGTACGGTCACGGCATCCGTCCCCACTGCTGACGACACCACCATCACCATCACCAACACCGGCACCAACGAGGACTCATCATGACCGACGCCCCAGTACCCGGCTACGCCGCAGCACTCAGCGAACTCGATGCAATCCTGCGCGAGTTGGAAGGCTCCGACGTCGATGTCGACCACCTGGCCGAGCGTGTGTCGCGTGCCTCGGAACTCATCTCGCTCTGTCGTGAGAAGATCTCCAACGCCCAGATCAAGATCCAAGAAGTCACCGCCGACCTCGACACTCAGTAGTGGGCCTCGGTCCAATCGAACCTTGAGGACGACACAGCAGGGCCGTGCTGAGCGCCAGTACCCTCTGCCTTCATGTCGAGCGCCCCGGCCTCACTCAAGCAGCTGGCAGCGCGCGTCGACCTTCGGCTCGACGAGTTCCTGGCTGCAGAGCGCGACCGGTGGGCGGGCTTCGACAGCGACTTGGCCCACCCGATCGACGAGATCCGCCGCTTGGTCCTGTCCGGAGGGAAGCGACTTCGGCCGGCGTTCTGTCACTGGGGCTACGTCGGGGCGGGTGGCGGTGACAACGACCAGATCGACATCGATGCCGGCGCCGCCTTCGAACTGATGCACGCCTTCGCACTGTTCCACGACGACGTGATGGACGACGCTGACTCCCGCCGCGGCCAACCCACCACCCACACCGTCGCAGCCGAACAGCACGAAGAGCAGGGTTGGGCGGGCGAGTCCCGCCGTTACGGAGAGGGTGTCGCGATCCTGGTCGGTGACTTGGCATTCGTCTATGCCGACCAGCTGCTCGAAGAGGCCAGCCTCGAAGCATCCAGAATCTGGAACGAACTCCGGGTCGAACTCAACATCGGTCAGTACCTCGACATCCTCGGAGGCGTCAGCCGAACCCGCGACGTCGTGAAGTCCGAGCGCATCTGCCGCTACAAGTCGGGCAAGTACACGATCGAGCGTCCGCTTCACCTGGGTGCAGTGCTCGCTGCACCCGAGCGCGCGGATGAGCTGCTGCCGCACCTGAGCAACTATGGCTTGCCATTGGGTGACGCGTTTCAGATGCGCGACGACGTGATGGGAGCGTTCGGCGACGAAGCAGTCACGGGCAAGCCGGTCGGTGGCGACCTGATCGAAGGAAAGCCCACGCCGTTGCTCGCCCGCGCAACTCGCCGAGCCGATGACGCTCAGCGTCAGGTACTCGAACTCGTCGGCGACCCCGACATCGACACTGACACGATTGCCAAGATCCAACAGGTCATGGTCGACACCGGCGGGCTCGACGAGCTCGAAGCCCACATCAGTGCACTCACCGAGTCCGCTGTCACATCGCTCGACGCAGCGCCGATCTCCGAGGTCGCCAAGACTGAACTCATCGAGCTGGCCGAGTTCGTCAGCCAACGAACCGTCTGAGGACCACTTGGTGCCAAGCACCACGTGGCCTTGCGAACCAAGGAGCATTGTGAAAGTTGTCGTCATCGGAGCGGGCCTCGGCGGGTTGTCCGCAGCTGCACACTTGAGTAAGGCCGGACACGACGTGACGATCGTCGAACGCGATGCGATGCCAGGTGGGCGCGCCGGCATGGTGATCCGTGACGGGTTCCGCCTCGACAACGGTCCGACCGTGCTCACGATGCCCAATCTGCTCGAAGAGGCTTTCCAGGCGGCGGGCGCGAACATGGCTGATCACATCACGATCAAGCCGGTCGATCCGATGTACCGCGCCTGCTACGCGGATGGCTCGACACTGCTCGTGAAGCATGGCCGCGAAGCGATGACTGAGGAAATCGCACGCTTCGCAGGTGACAAGGAGGCAACTGCGTTCGGCGCATTCGCCGACTGGCTCAAAAAGCTCTACACCGCCGAGATGCGGTCATACATCGACACCAACCTCGATTCGCCGCTCGATCTGATCAAACCCTGGCGCGATGGATTGTCGATTCTCAAGCTCGGCGGCTTCGGCAAGCTCGACAAGAAGGTTGCATCGTTCTTCGACGACGAGCGATTGCAGCAGATCTTCAGCTTCCAGTCGATGTACGCGGGCCTCGCCCCGTACGAGGCCCTCGCTATCTACGCGGTCATCACCTACATGGATTCCGTCGAGGGTGTCTTCGTCCCCGAGGGCGGCATGCACATGATGGCGGTCGGCTTGGCCGAGGCGGTCGAGAAAGCTGGCGTCGCCATTCGCTACGAATCTCCCGTCAACCAGATCGTCCGCTTCGCCGACGGCTCGGTGCGCGGTGTTCGCCTCGGCGACGTCGGCAAGGAGGGCGGCGAGTTGCTCGAAGCCGACGCCGTCGTCTGCAATCCCGATCTCCCGGTGGCGTACCGCGAACTACTCGATGGCATCGACGTCCCGAAGAAGGCACAGAACGGCAAGTACAGCCCGTCGTGCCTGCTGTGGATCGCCGGCGTGAAGGGGACCCCGCCTCCGGACGCAGCGCACCACAACATCCACTTCGGTGACGACTGGAACGGATCGTTCAAGGCCTTGATCGACGACGGCGTCCGGATGCCCGACCCCTCGATCCTCGTCACGCTGCACTCGCTCGACGATCCGACGCTGGCACCCGAGGGCCACAGCAATCTGTACGTGCTCGAGCCGACACCGAACCTGAGCGGCAAGATCGACTGGTCGAAAGAACGCGACACGATCGTCGACTCCCTCCGGGCCAAGGTCGCCTCGCTGGGCTATCCGACCGAGGTCGTGACCGAAGAGGTCTACGACCCGCAGGACTGGCGCGACATGGGCATGGAGCAGGGCACACCGTTTGCCCTCGCACACACCTTCTTCCAGACCGGCCCGTTCCGACCCAACAACGTGACGAAGAAGGTGCCGGGCCTGGTCTTCACCGGGTCGTCGACACTCCCGGGTGTCGGCGTGCCGATGGTGCTCGTCTCTGGCAAGCTCGCCGCCGAGCGCGTCGACCAGTACGCGGCTGCGCGCAAATAGTCACGAATGGGGTCTGACCCCTTTCGTAACTCCTACGCTCTGCGCCAATGCGACTTCCGTTCCAGCGCACGCCACCGACGCCGACGACGCACTTGCTGCCGTCGGGCCCCGTCACGCTGGACGAGAGCTACGAGCTGTGTCGCGAGTTCAACAAGCGGCACGGCACCACGTACTACTGGTCGACCAAGGTGCTTCCGAAGATCAAACAACATCACGTCCATGCGCTCTATGCCTTTGCACGGTACGCCGATGACATCGTCGACGAGATTCCGTCGCAGGGTGGCCGAGACGTACCGACCGAAGTGCGGGCGTCGACACTGGCCGACTTCGGTCAACGCTTCTTCGATGATCTCGCCGCCGGCAAGTCCGACGACCCGGTCCTGAAGGCAGTCGTGCACACGGTGCGCGCCTTCGACATCGACACCACTGCGTTCGATCGGTTCCTCCGATCGATGACGATGGACCTCACGGTCGAGTCGTATGAGACCTGGGACGACCTGCTCGTCTACATGGAAGGCTCGGCTGCAGTGATCGGCGAGATGATGCTCCCGATCCTCGAACCGACGGACTACGACGTCGCGCTCCCGCACGCCCGCGACCTCGGCAACGCGTTCCAGCTGACGAACTTCCTACGCGACATCGACGAAGACCTCGACCGCGGGCGCCAGTACGTCCCGCTCGAGGACAGTCGCCGCTTTGACGCCGACCTCACCCAGCGAGCCGTCACGCCTGAGTTCATCGCGCTGATGCAGTTCGAGATCACACGCTGTCGTGCGCTGTACGAGTCGGCCGACATCGGCATCTCGATGCTGCCCGACAGATCGGCCAAGGCAATTCGCGCCGCGTTCACGCTCTACGGCCGCATCCTCGACAAGATTGAAGCCCAGCAGTACGACGTGTTCACGTCTCGCGCCAGTGTCTCGACCACCGAGAAGGCGGCCATGGTCGCCAAACTGCTCCGATGAGGCCGGCCGTTCGTGCCATTCGTGTGAGGACAAGCTCCGTCCGACAGACCATGTGCTCACACGCAGCGCAGGGCGATCTTTCGTGTGAGGACAAGCTCGGTCCGACGGACCATGTGCTCACACGAAACGGGGTACGGCGGTGACCACGGAGGGAAGGTGGATCGATGTGACCGAGGCCGTCGCACGAGTCGTGACGGTCGGAGCGATGATCGCAACACCGCTGCTGCCACAACGCGGCATGGCGCGCAAAGTTCTGTCGTCGGTAGTCGTCACCGGGCTGTTTGCCACGACCACGGCCAACGCGGTCCGTCAATGGGGACCAGCCCGCGCCGGTGCCGCCGCTTGCACGACCGCCGTTGTCACGGCAGCCGTCGAGCGGATCGGCACACGCACCGGCCTGCCGTTCGGCCGATACGCCTACACCGGTGCACTGCAACCACAGGTCGCGCAAGTACCACTCATCGTTCCGATGGCCTGGTTCGCGATGTCATTGCCATCGCGCGAGACCGCACACGCCGCGCTCGGCGAGCAATCGACGATGGCCAAGCGCGTCGCACTCGGCTCAGCCGCGATGACCGCATGGGATCTCTTCCTCGATCCGCAAATGGTCGGCGAGGGGTACTGGGCCTGGGCGCGCCGTGGCGTGTACCGCGGCATTCCACTGAGCAACTTCGTCGGTTGGTTCATCACCGGTCTCGGCGTGATGGCCATGCTCGAAGCGATGTTGCCCACGACCAACGCGGCCGATGGGAGTGCGTCGTCTGACCCACACCTCGTTGGCACGTACGGCTACATGGCGACGATGGAGACGATCGGATTCGCTCGATACTTCCGCGACCCGATGGTCGCTGCGGTCGGTGGGATGGCGATGATTCCCATGGCAGTCACGGCGATCATTCGGAGGTTGATGCGATGAAGGCGATCATTGTCGGCGGCGGGGTCGGCGGCTTGTGTACGGCGATCCGGCTGGGTGCTGCCGGCCACGACGTCACCCTGTTCGAACGGAACGAGCAGGCAGGCGGCAAGCTCGCTGTGTTCGAGCGCGATGGGTTCACGTTCGACATCGGTCCCTCTCTGCTCACACTGCCGCAGGTCTTCGACGAGGTCTTCCAACTCGCTGGAACGTCGATCGACGAACAACTCGATCTCGTCCGGCTCGATCCACAATTCCGCTACTTCTGGCGCGACGGCGCACATCTCGTCGTCCACGACGACAACGACGCCACAGCCGCCAGCTTCGAGACGTTCGCCGGAGCGGGAGACGCATGGCGCGATCTCAACGAACATGGCCGCAGGATCTGGGAGGTGTCAGAGCGGACCTTCTTCGCTGGTCCGATGTCGAACCCGCTCGATCTGCTGTCGCGAATGGAGTCAGCGAACGACCTGCGAACGATCGACGCCATGCGCTCGCTCAACGACATCGCACGTGCAGTCTTTGACGAGCCCAAGCTGCAGCAGTGGCTCGGCCGCTACGCCACCTACTCGGGCTCGACGCCCCGCCAGGCGCCCGCCACGCTGTCATGCATCCCTCACGTCGAGGCCGGGCATGGCTGCTGGTATCCGACAGCAGGACTCGGGGCATTGTGCGACGCACTCGTCCGTGTCGCTGGCGAGGTCGGCGTCGACATTCACACCTCGTCTGACGTCGAGCGCATCAATGAAGACGGCACGAAGGTAACCGGCATCCGACTCGTCGACGGTTCCGTGATCACGGCCGACGTCGTGATCGCCAATACCGACGCCGAGCACTTGTACGCCGACCTGCTGCCCGACGATGGTGCGCTGCGGAAGGTTCGCAAGGCTGACCGGTCGACGAGCGGATTCGTGATGTGCATGGGCGTCAAGGGCCGGACTCCGGCGATCGACGGCGCCCCGCTCGGACACCACAACGTGTTCTTCTCCAACAACTCGGCGCAGGAATTCCGCCAGATCGATGCCGGCCAACTCGCCGACGACCCGACGATTTACGCGTGCATCTCGTCGCTCACCGACGCAAGCCAGGCCCCTGACGGCGACGAGAACTGGTTCGTCCTGGTCAACACGCCACCGGGTGCGGAGATCAACACCGAGGGTTACCGTGACCTCCTGCTCCGTCGGCTCACCGAACACGGCGTTGATCTCCTCGACCGCATGAGCTTCTGCGCGCGCATCACTCCTGCGGACATCGAGCGGCTCTACCGCTCCCCCGGCGGAGCGATCTACGGCAGCTCGTCGAACGGCAAGCGGGCGGCGTTCACTCGCCCCGCAAACCGCGGCGCCCGCGCCGGTCTGTACCTGGTCGGCGGTTCGAGCCATCCCGGCGGCGGGCTGCCGCTCGTCGCGACGAGCGCTCGCATCGTGTCGGAGATGGTCGACCAGGATCACCGGTGACGCGAGGTCTCGGCCGACTGCTCGGTCGGCTCTTCCTGCTCACACGTTGCGCGGCCGGTGGGATCGCGATTGTCCGGCTGGCAAAGGCCGCAACCGCTGCCCCGCCGGTGCGGCCGACGATCACACCCATGCAGTCGATCAGCCTGGTGATTCCGGCGCGTGACGAAGCGCAGCGGATCGGACCGGTACTCGCGGCATTGGTCGGCGCGCCTGGCGTTGCCGAGGTGATTGTGGTCGACGACCAGTCGACCGATGCCACCGCAGACGTTGCACGCACAGCCGGTGCCACCGTCGTCACCGGAGCACCGCTCCCAGAAGGCTGGGCCGGCAAGGCCTGGGCCCTGCAGCAAGGCATCGAGGCAGCCCGTGGCGAGTGGGTAGTGACGCTCGATGCCGACACGAACCCTGACCCCCGACTCCCGCAGGCGCTGGTCAGCCGCGGACTGGCCGAACACCTCGACCTGCTGACGGTGGGCGGGCGTTTCGATTGTCCGACCCCTGGGAGCCGATGGCTGCATCCTGCGATGTTGACCACGCTCGTCTATCGCTTCGGGCCACCAGGCGTCGAGACAGCACCTGACCGTGCGATGGCCAATGGCCAGTGCATGACGGTGCCCCGCGAGTCGTTCCTCGAACGCGGCGGCATGGAAGCCATACGTGGCGAGGTGGTCGAAGACATCGCGCTCGCTCGTCGGATGGCAACCGACGGAGCCCTGGTTGGTTTCCTCGACGCGGGCGAGATGCTCGAAGTCCGGATGTTCGAGTCGCTCGGCGAC
>CAXMZV010000086.1:0-10753 GCA_964199985.1 Candidatus Ilumatobacter isfjordensis
CATGGCCACGGCGCAACCCACAGGGTGGCCTCCGAAGGTGAGGCCGTTCATGTACGTCTCGGCGTTCTCGCCAATGAACGGCGCCACGACCTTGTCGCTCGCGATCATGGCCCCCATCGGAAAGTACCCGGACGTGAGGCCCTTCGCACAGGTGATCATGTCGGGCAGGTAACCGAAGCGATCGCAGCCGAACATGTGCCCGAGCCGGCCGAACGCGCAGATGACCTCGTCGCTGACGAACAAGATGTCGTACTTGTCGCAGATCCGACGGACCTCGGCGAAGTACCCCTCGACGGGGACGAAGCAGCCGCCGGTGTTCTGCACGGGCTCGAGGAAGATCGCGGCGATGGTGTCGGCGCCCTCGCGGAGGATGATCTCTTCGATGTCGTTGGCGCATCCGAGATTGCAACTGTCGGCTTCGCTGCACAGCTCGCAGCGGTACCGATAGGTGTTGACGGCCTTCAATGTCCCGGGGACGAGTGGCTCGAACGGCTCTTTGATCGACGGCAGACCGGTAATCGACAGCGCCCCCATCGTTGTGCCGTGGTAAGCGAGGTCGCGACTGATCACCTTGGTCTTGTCGGGCTTGCCCTGGGTTCGCCAGTACTGCCGGGCGAGCTTCCAAGCAGCCTCGACGGCGTCAGAGCCACCGGTGGTGAAGAACACGCGGTTGAGATCACCGGGCGCGAGCTTGGCGAGTCGCGCAGCCAACTCGACGGCGCCCGGATGTACGTAGGTCCAGATCGGGAAGTAGCCGAGCGTGCCGGCCTGATCGGCCGCGGCCCGCGCGAGTTCTTGGCGGCCGTGACCGGCGTTGGTGGTGAACAGGCCCGCCAGCCCGTCGAGGTAACGATTGCCTTCGTCGTCCCACACGTAACACCCGTCGCCGCGTTCGATCACACGCATCAGCGACGTTTCGTTGAGGTTGCTGAAGTGCCCCCAGAGATGGTCGGCGGCCATCTTGACGTGTTCGTCGTGGGTGCGCCGATCGTGAGCGGCACCAGGTTCGGTCATGGCAAGATTCAAACACCAAACGAGCCTCTGCGGTGAACAAGCACTGCGTGAGCGAAACGGAGCAACTTCATGGCACATGCGAACTTCATCGGCGGCGACTGGGTCCAGTCCCGCAGTGGCGCGACCGATGCCGTGCTCAATCCTGCAACCGGCGGGCCGATCGGCGACGTGCCGTCAAGCGACGCGGCGGACGTCGATGCGGCGGTACAGGCGGCGAAGGGCGCATTCGCCGGATGGGCAGCGACCACGCCGCGGGAGCGCAGCGAAATTCTCGCCAAGGTCGCGCAGGTCATCGAGGACAACATGGAGGAGCTGTCGCGCATCGAGTGTGAGAACGTCGGTAAGCCGGTCGGCATCGTCGAATTCGAGATGGACCTCACACTCGACAACTGGCGATTCTTCGCGGCGGCCCCTCGCTTCATGGAGGGCAAGGCTGCGGGCGAGTACATGGAGGGCTACACGTCGATGGTTCGTCGCGATCCGATCGGTGTGGTCGGCTCGATCGCACCCTGGAACTATCCGCTCAACATGGCGACCTGGAAGCTTGGTCCGGCGCTGGCCGCGGGCAACACCTGCGTCATCAAGCCGTCGGAGATGACGCCGTTCTCGCTCTTGAAGCTTGCCGAACTGACGGCAGACATCCTGCCGCCCGGCGTACTCAACGTGGTGTGTGGCGAGGGCGGCACAGCTGGAGTGGCGCTGTGCGAGCACCCCGACATCGCGATGGTCTCGCTCACTGGTTCGGTCGGTGCCGGCAAGTCGGTCGCGCGCACCTCAGCGGAGTCGCTGAAGCGCGTTCACCTGGAACTGGGCGGCAAGGCACCGGTCATCGTGTTTGACGATGCCGACGTCGAGGCCGTGGTGGCCAATCTCAAGGAGACGGCGTTCTACAACTCGGGCCAGGACTGCACCGCGCCATGCCGGGTCTTGGCAGGGTCAAAAGTGCACGACGACTTCGTCAACGCGATCACCGATGCTGTCAGCGAGATCGCCGTCGGTGACCCCATGTCGCCTGATACCGAGATGGGTCCGCTGATCTCGGACCTGCACCGCTCGCGGGTGGGTGGCTTCGTCGACCGGGCGATCGAGGCGGGCGGCGAAGTGACCGTCGGCGGTTCGTCGCGATCGGGCGACGGCTTCTTCTTTGATCCGTCGGTCGTGGTCGGGGTCGACCAAGCCGCCGAGATCGTGCAGCGCGAGGTGTTTGGCCCGGTCATCACCGTGCAGTCGGTTGCCGACGAAGAGACGGCCATCGCGTGGGCGAATGACGTGGACTACGGCTTGGCCTCGAGCGTGTGGACGTCAGACGTGGGCCGAGCGATGCGAATGTCGAAGGCCCTGCAATTCGGCACCGTCTGGGTCAACGATCACATCCCGATCGTCTCGGAAATGCCGCACGGTGGTTTCAAGCAGAGCGGCTACGGCAAGGACATGTCGATGTATGCGGTCGAGCACTACACCGAAGTCAAACACGTCATGATTAAGCATTGACCGAAGGCTGATGCCGTCGGAGCGCGACCGAATCCGTGCCTGACGGCGAAGGGATGAATGCCAGCATGGAGGGCATGGCATTGGACGTGGTTTTCGGCGCGGCGCTGCCGCCTCTTTCGCTCACCAATGACGACATCACACTGCGACGCTTCAACCTGCGCGATCTCCCGGTGGTCGAAGAGGCGTCCAGTGACGATGTGATCCCCAGGATCAGCACGGTGCCGACGTCGTACACCGTTGCTGCCGGACGTGCCTACATCGACCGACAGCACCAACGCCTGAGGTCAGGGGAGGGTTGGTCGCTCGCGATCGTTGACGCGACCACCGACCGTGCACTGGGACAGGTCGGCCTGTGGATCAGCCATCTCAGCAAGGGGCGCGCTGAGATCGGCTACTGGGTCGCGCCCTCGGCGCGAGGGCGCGGTGCTGCCGCGAAAGCGGTGCTCCTTCTGGGCGACTGGGCATTCGCGAACATCGACGTGGACCGATTGAGCCTCTTCATTGAGCCGTGGAACGACGCTTCGATCATGACTGCCGAACGAGCGGGATTCACTCGCGAAGGTATCCTGCACAGCTGGGAGCGAATCGACGGCGAACCGAAGGATGTGGTCTCCTTCGTGCGTCTTCGACAGGTCAGCGGGACCTGAAGCCGGCGATCGGTGTCGCAGCGCTTTCGCCGACCTGGGATGTCAGGCGGATTCGCGTCACCCGCGCAGGACGCGCGACAGGCGTGTCGCCCAGTGGGCCTCGCCGCGGTTGCGATTCTCGAGCGTGTCGGCGACGCCGAGCACGGCACGAGCGCCGCGAACGCCGATCCAGCGCAGTGGCTCCGGTTCCCACTGACGCGATCGGACGCTGACCCACGGCAAGGTGGTCAGGTCCGTGTCGTTGCCCACGATGAGGTCGGCGAGCGTCCGACCCGCCAGGTTTGCAGCCGCGACGCCTTCACCGACGTAGCCGCCCGCCGTGGCAAATCCAGTTGAGGGGTCGTAGTGCACCGAGGGCATCCAGTTGCGTGGCGCTGCGAGCACGCCACCCCATCGGTGGGTGATCTCGGCGTCGCCGATCACGGGGAAGAGCTCGCGGAGCGACAAGGCGATCGCTTGATGCGACCGATCGCGCTGTTCCAGTGACGTGCGAATCGCCGACCCGAACGCGTACGGCACGCTCCGTCCGCCGAACGCCAACCGGTTGTCCTCGGTGCGTTGGCCATAGATGACCATGTAGCGATCGTCAGCAAACGTCGGTCGGTCGGCAAGTCCGATCTCATCGAACACGTCCGCTGGGAGCGGCTCGGTGGCAACCATGAGTGAGTAGATCGGAATCAGGGTCCGTCGCTCGTTCGGCAGGTCACGCGTATACGCCTCGGTTGCACGAACGACGACATCGGCGCGAACGGTGCCGTGAGCCGTTGTTGCACGACGGTCCTCGATGGCGGTGACCTCAGTGCGTTCGTGGATGGTGACACCGCGCCGCTCGCAGGCTTCGGCCAGTCCGCGGACGAGCCGCGCTGGGTCGACCGATGCGCATGCGGACAGGAAGATGCCGCTGCGGACGTCGGTGGCGTTACACAGCGCACGAGCCGCGTCGGGATCGAGGAGCTGCACCTCGGCTTCGGTCAGGCCCAGGCTTCGATGATGTTTGATCTCGTCGCGTTGCCGTCGAGCCTGCGCATCGTTGCGAGCAACGCGTACAGCGCCACCTTTCGCGAAGCCGCAGTCGATGTCTTCGGCGGCGATCACCCGATACATCTCATCGACGGTGGCGAACATCGCTCGGAGTTGCCGGAGGGCGTCGACCATCGACGACTGTGCGGTGTACTTCTCAAGCGATCCCGCCAGCTCACCTTCGGCCCATCCGCCGTTTCGCCCTGATGCTCCAAAGCCGCAGACCTCGCGTTCCAGCACCACGATGCGCAGCGAGGGGTCGCGCTCGCTGAGTGAGTACGCAGTCCACAACCCGGTGAACCCGGCCCCGACGATGACCACATCGCACTGCACGTCGCTACTCAGTGTCGCTCGCGGCTCGAGTGAGCCCGGAAAGGTGTCAAGCCACAGCGACTTCGAGCGGATGTCGGACATGTGTGCAGCGTAGATCCGACTCGTTTGCGGTCACGAGAGTGCACGCCTGTCCGACATCTGAGTGCACACAAACGGGATCGACCGATTCTGTGTTTCGAAAACCGTTCGCTGACCCGCGGAACGTCGGCGTGAGCCGTGCAGTTGATTAGGGGGTATGCAGCACGCCACGTCCAACCGTCGGTCAGCCGCTGGTCGGCTCGGTGTCGGTGTCGCGCTCGCCGGTCTCCTGGGCGCGGCATGCGGCTCGAGCGACGACGACGTGAGTGGGACTGGGCCGGTCAGCGACTCCGAGTCCCCGGCCGCAGATGTGACCCCGGCGCTGGACAGCAGCAGCGACGGACCCGTCGTCGTCGATGTCGACCGCACCGAACCGGGCCCGAGAGAAGACACGCGACCGGGGCTCACCACATTCAGGGACCCACTCCCAGAACTGCCCGAACCGACGATCGATCTGTCGCAGTTGCGTTCCGGCGGGCCGCCTCCCGACGGCATCCCATCGATCAGCAATCCCGTCTTTTACGCTGCCGAAAGCGTCGACTACATCACGCCCACGTCACCAGTGCTCGCGGTGGAGATCAATGGCGACGCTCGCGCTTACCCCATCGATGTCATGGTCTGGCACGAGATCGTCAACGACACCGTCGGCGGTGTCCCGGTTGCGGTTCAGTACTGCCCATTGTGCAACTCCGCAACGGTCGTCGACCGGCGCGTTGAGGGCCGCATCCTCGAGTTCGGAGTTTCCGGGTTGCTCTACAACTCCAGTCTGGTGATGTACGACCGACAGACGAGAACGCTCTGGAGCCACTTCGCGAGCCGACCGTTGTACGGCGCGCTCGGAGAAGCCGAATTGGTCGACTACCCCTCGACGATCGTCGGGTTTGAGGAATGGCGCGACGCCCACCCCGACGGTCTCGTTCTCTCGCGCGAAACCGGTGCGGATCGCCCGTACGGCACCAACCCGTATCCGGGTTACGACGATGTGGAGGCCGACCCGTTCCTGTTCGAGGGTGAGGTCGACGGTCGGTACACAGCGATGACCCGCATGGTCGGCGTCGACTCCGAGACCGACGCCACCGCCTTCCCACTCCTGGAACTACGCGAAGCCGGGACGGTCGTGAGCGAACTCGCTGGCGAACCCGTCGTCGCGTTCTGGGTGCCCGGCAGCGCATCGGCGCTCGACGCCAGTGAGGTATCGGGCGGCGTCGATGTCGGCGCCACGGGGGTCTTCACCCCGGTGGTTGGCGGTGAGACGCTGACTTACTCTGCGTTGAACGGCGTGATCACCGATGCCGAAACCGGATCGACGTGGAACATCTTCGGCGAAGCCATCGACGGGGACCTCGCAGGAACGCAACTCGACCAGATCATCCACGTCGACACGTTCTGGTTTGCGTGGATCGCGTTCAATCCCGACAGCACCGTTGCCACCGCCAGCGCCACCGCCGACTGAGTCACATCGGGGTCGGGGCCCGATGTGACGCGAGCCAGGCTCAGGGTGCGGGAGTATCGGCCGATTCGGGTTCGGCCTCGTCGCGAGCGGCGTTGTCGAGTTCGCGTTGGAACGACGGAGCAGCGACGCCGATCACGGTGCCTTCGACGGGCAGCGCATCGTTGCGACAGAGGAACGCCATGCGTTCGTCGATCACCCTGATGATCGGAATGAACAGATCGTCTTCGACCGCAGACTCGAGCACGGTGCCGACCGGACTCGTCCTGACCTTCCAGCCCTGACGAGCGCGTTCGTCGACGGTTGCGTAGGTGAGCCCCTCGATGCCGATCTGCCGGCCGAGGTACTCGCTGGGAACAGCCTGTTCGCCCGACCGCCGCTTGCCCGGTGAGAGCTGGAACACCTCACGGCGACCGAATACGCGCGCAAACCGCGCCGTAGCCAACGCGTTGACCTCGTCGTTCGACGTGAACGCCAGCATCCGTCCGATGCCCCGCAGGTCGAGGTCGTTGGCCGCATCTTCGGCGAGCACGCTCAGGCGCCGCGCCTGCAGCCCGTTCGAGATCGATCGGGTCACGTTGTACGGGTCGGTGTCGACCAACAACGTCTTGATGCCGTGCTCCTTCAGTTGCAGCGCGATGCCTCGCGAGGACGCATGCGCTCCGGCGATCAGCATGCCGTCGGCCTGGGCCTCGGCGAGTCCAAGCAATCGGGCTGCGGGGCCGGAGAAGAACCCGTAGACGACGATCGTGCCGATGATGACGAGGAAGACGATCGGCACGATCTGGTCGGCGTCAGCGATTCTCTCCTCTTCCATCCGAATCGCGAAGATCGCCGACACGGCCGCGGCCACGATGCCGCGCGGCGCCATCGTCATGAGGAACACACGCTCGCGCCACGTCAGCGAGGTGCGAGCAGTCGAGACGAGCACCGACAACGGCCGGGCGATGAACACCATGACGGCGAGGAAGCCGAGCGCCGGGAGCAGGACGTCGCGCAGTTGATCGGCCTGGATACGCGCCGCTAACAAGATGAAGAGTGCGGAGATCAGCAGCGTGCGCAAGCTCTCGCTGAACTCGAGCACGTGTCGTACTGTCGACGTCTCGCGCCGCGCCAAGTACATACCCAGCACGGTCACCGTGACGAGGCCCGACTCTTCCTGGATCTCGTTGGCCGCAACGAAGGTGGCGATCACGAAGGCGAACGTGACCGGAACGATCAACTGGTCGGGAATCAGGAATCGGCGGAGGGCCTCGTCGAGCACGTAGGCCGCCAAGAGGCCGATTCCGGCGCCGGCCACGAGGGTGAGCACGAGGATGCCTGCGACTTTCACGATGGCCTCGTTGGCGTCTTCGAGCAGCACGATCTCGAACGCAAGCAGTGCTGCGGTCGCGCCGATCGGATCGATCAGCACGCCCTCGGCGCGCAGAATCGGCCCAGTCGTTCCGGCAGGCCGGACGAAACGCAGGAGTGGGCCCACGACGGTCGGCCCGGTCACGACCAGCACCGCGCCGAGCACGATCGCGGCCTGATTCGAGATGCCGAAGATCTCGCGGGAGGCGTACCAGCCGATGAGGAAGCTGACGACCGCTCCGATCGTGATCAGCCTGCGCACCACCGTTCCGGTCTTTCTCAGCTCACGTGGCGGCAGGTCGAGCCCGCCCTCGAACAGGATGATGGCCACCGACAGCGAGACGAGTGGGAAGAGCGTGCCGCCGAGCAATTCGTCCGGGTCGATTACGCCGGTGACCGGGCCGAGCAGCAGCCCGGCGAGCAGGAGCGCGATGATCGAAGGGACCTGCGTTCGCCAGGCCAACCACTGCGCGACCATGCCGGTCCCGACGATCACGGCGAGTGTCGGGCCAATCGTCGAATCGCCGGCGGCGAGAATCGCGGCGCTCATGCGTCAGTCCTCACGGCCATTCGATGAGATGGTAGCCCCCATCCCTCAAAGGGGGGTCCAAATCCCGCGGGCCGCAAACGTTCATTGTTCTGCTCTCGGTGCTCGGTGGGGCTGCCCGATACGTTCGAAGCATGAGTGCACGCATCGAACGGATCACGTTCCCAGGCTCCCAAGGCGACGAACTCGCCGCTCGGCTCGATCTTCCCGCGGGGCCGCCGATCGCTTTTGCCCTGTTCGCGCACTGCTTCACGTGCGGCAAGGACGTCAAGGCTGCCTCGCGCATTGCGACCGCGTTGACCGACTCAGGGTTTGGCGTTCTCCGCTTCGACTTCACCGGTCTCGGCAACAGCGACGGCGAGTTCGCCAACACGAACTTCACGTCCAACACCGACGACGTGCTCGCTGCGGCTGACTGGCTCCGCATCGAGCACCAAGCTCCGCAGCTGCTGATCGGGCACTCGCTGGGCGGTGCTGCGGTGTTGGCAATCGCCGACGCCATCGACGAGGTTCGCGCCGTCGCCACGATCGGCGCACCGTCGGACCCCGAACATGTCACAGGAGTCTTTGCTGACTCGGTCAACGAGATCGCGGCGACCGGCGAGGCCGACGTGCAGCTCGCTGGGCGCACGTTCACCATCCGACAACAGTTCCTCGACGATCTCCGCAACCACGTGGTGACAGACCGCATCGCTGAGTCGAAGAAGGCCCACCTCATCTTGCACTCACTGGTCGACAACACGGTTGGCATTGAGAACGCAGCTGACATCTTCGATGCAGCTCGACACCCGAAGAGCTTCGTGTCGCTCGACGGTGCCGATCACCTCCTGACCGATCCGACCGATGCAGCGTTCGCGGCGGCGATGATCGCCGGCTTCGCAAAGCGTTATGTCGATGATCAGAGTGGCGCGCTTGCTGCGCCCGCCGCGTCAGCGCCGGTTGTGGTTGCCGAGACAGCGCAAGGCCCGTTTCTCAATCATGTCGTGGTCGGTCAACACCGACTTTTGGCCGACGAACCGACGTCAATCGGCGGCTTCGATGCCGGCCCAGCGCCCTACGACTTCCTCGGAGCAGCGCTTGGTGCGTGCACCTCGATGACGTTGCGGATGTACGCCGACCGCAAAAAGCTGCCGCTCGATCGGGTGACCGTCGAGGTGAGTCACGGCAAAGTGCATGCCGACGACTGCGCCGAATGCGCGGAGAACGACAACGTGTTCGCTGAGATCGCGTCCGGCAAGGCAACGATGATCGACCGCTTCGAGCGCGTGATCACGATGGACGGCGACGACCTGACCGATGAGGACAAGCAGAAGCTGCTCGCCATCGCCGACAAATGCCCGGTCCATCGCACGCTCGAGAGCGCCAGCGCAATTGCCACCCGCCTCGCGGACTCATCCGCCTACTGAGGGTGTTGTTCTCTCCGTGAACGAACCAAACGTCGATGTGGCGGTCATCGGCGCCGGAATCTCAGGCTTGGCAACGGCCCGTCATCTCGATCAGGCCGGCCTGTCGGTCGTCGTTCTCGAGGCGCGCGATCGAGTGGGAGGTCGCCTGGACTCCGTCGACGGGCTGGACCTCGGTGCGACGTGGTTCTGGCCGAACGAACCGCGCATCCAGAAGTTGATCGCCGACCTCGGGGTGCCTGTGCACGAGCAGTATCTCGCTGGAGATGCGGTGTACCACGACCCTGGCGGGGTGCAACGCTTGCAAGGCAACCCGATCGATGTGCGCTCTGGCCGCTTCGTCCACGGCGCCGATTCATTGACCCGCGCCGTTGCCGCTGAGCTCCCCGCCGATGCCGTTCGACTCTCAACCGAAGTCACTGCGGTCACCTTCCGTGCGACCGGTCCGGTCGACGTGGCCACAAGCACCGGCACGGTGTTCGCCGGGCACGTCGTGCTGGCGCTTCCACCTGCCCTTGCTGTCGAACGGCTCACATTTGATCCCGAGCTTCCTGTCGACCTCGTCGATCTGGCCCGCGGGACGCCGGTCTGGATGGGAGGCATCACGAAGATCGTGGCTCGCTACCCGGACGCGTTCTGGCGTCGTGCTGGATTGTCTGGATCGGCTGTCAGCCATGTCGGACCGATGCGCGAGATCCACGACATGAGCGGCGTCGACGGTGTCCCCGGGGCGTTGTTCGGTTTCGTGCCGGCCCGTCACGTCGGCGAATCGACGGTGGCTCGATCTGCCGTCGTGGAACAACTCGTCACCTTGTTCGGGCCCGAGGCAGCGGATGTCGAAGCGCTCCACGTTCGCGATTGGCGGGCAGAGCGTCACACGTCCCCGGCGGGCGTCGAGCAGCTCACGGCCTATGAACACTTCGGCGACCCTCGGTACTTCGACCCAGCGGCCGATGGTCGACTGCACTGGGCCTCAACCGAGACCTCACTCGAGTTCCCCGGCCACATCGAAGGCGCGCTCGTCGCAGCGGAACGCACCGCTCGGACCATCACCGCCGCTCTTTCAACCGCACGCACCACGAAGGCACCCTCGTGACCACCCCCAGATTCTCGATCCCCGAACTCCTCGTCGAGCACGACCGCGCGGTCGCCTACACCGACGACCTCTGGGCCGACCTCACGGAGGATGAAGTGCACTGGCGGCCGTCGCCACAGTCGAGCGCAATCGGCTGGCATCTCGGCCACCAGGCTGCGGTGTCGCACTTCATGGTGCGCAATCTCACTGCGGCCGAGCCGCCGATCGACGATGCGCTCGACCGCCTGATGGACAGCGCAACGGCGGAGCCGGATCGTGGTGCGCTCCCAGACCTTGCCCGTCTGCGCCACTACCGGAACACGGCCGCAGAACGCCTGCACC
>CAXMZV010000087.1:0-10579 GCA_964199985.1 Candidatus Ilumatobacter isfjordensis
GTTGTCACCCGAATCCTGTTCCGATTCTGGAACGAAAACGAAAGTGAGCCAGTCATGGCCAAAAGCGACAAGCGGGTCAAAGTGACCCTTGAATGCACCGAGTGCAAAGAGCGCAACTACATCACGATGAAGTCCAAGGTCAACGACCGTGAACGTCTCGAGATGAAGAAGTACTGCTCGCGTCAGCGGACCCACACGGTCCACAAGGAGACGCGCTGAACAACAGGTGAGGCAGCGAGCGCAGCACGGTTCTCGGCATCTGCCGCAGAGTTTCGCCGCACTCGCCCTCTCGGGAAGCGCTGGTACCCTGGCGTTCCCTTCCGAGGGCAGTAGCTCAGCTGGTAGAGCATCGGTCTCCAAAACCGACGGTCGGGGGTTCGAGTCCCTCCTGCCCTGCCCACCACGTGCGTGCCGACCGGCCCGCACGACCGGAACCTTTTCCACCAACATCAGCCGAACACGAGAGAACGCAGCCACAACGTGTCAATGGACGATCTAAACCGCGAGCAGAAGCGTCAGCTTCGCAAGATGGGTGCCCTCGATGACGAGGGCAAAGCAACGCGTGCCCCGCGGCCCCAGAAGCGTCAGCAAGACCGCGTTGGCCCTCGCCAATACCTCCGTGAGGTCCGCGAGGAAATGCGCAAGGTCGCGTGGCCGCAACGCCCCGAGGTCACCCGCTACTCCATCGTCGTCGTCATCACCGTTGTGTTCTACACGGCACTCGTTGGTGGCTCCGACTACATATTCGGCCTGTGGTCCGAATGGTTCTACACAGCATCGTGAGCGACGAGATGACAGACGAGACCACACCAACTGACGCCGACACCGGCACCGACGCCCTTGCGGCGCTCGACGCCGAACTCGATTCGGTACTCGACGCGGCCGCCACCGGCGCTGCCGGCCTCGAAGACGCTGCCACTGAGTTGGCCGCGGACGCAGAGGCATCAAACGCTCCGGCCGACCTCCTTCCGTCCGGCGACACCAACGTGCTCGCCGACGTCGATTCCGAAGCCTCGGTCGGCGAAACGGTCAGTGCCGATGCGATTCTGCCCGTTGGTGACACTGACGTCACTGCCGATGAAGCGGATGAAGCCGAGGTGGCCGCCGCTGACGTCGAGGAAGTGGCTGACGATGAAGCCAGCGACGACGTTGCCGCTCAGTCGGACGCCGACGAAGCTGACGCTGAAGCGCCGGTCGTCGACGTCGAGCCCGAGCCGTATGACGACCCGAACCTGCGTCCCGGTAAATGGTTCGTGGTGCACACGCAGTCGGGTTACGAGAAGAAGGTCACGGCCAACCTCAACGCTCGCATCCAGTCGATGAACATGGAAGACAAGATCTACGAGATCGTCATCCCCATGGAAGAAGTCGACGAGTTCAAAAACGGCAAGAAGCAGACCGTCATGAAGAAGGTCTTCCCCGGTTACCTGCTCGTTCGTTGCGAGATGGGCGACGAATCCTGGTACTGCGTGCGCAACACGCCCGGCATCACCGGTTTCGTCGGGCAGGCCGTGAAGGGCCAGAAGCCCACGCCGCTGTCGCGTCGTGAGGTCAAGACCTTCCTGTCGCCGAAGACCACCGCACAGGCCGACGCACCACGCCGCAAGGCCAAGCTCGACTACGAAGAGGGCGAGAGCGTGCGCGTCAAGGAAGGCCCGTTCGCCGACTTCACCGGCGAGATCGCCGAAATCAACGCCGACCACCTCAAGCTCAAGGTTCTCGTCAACATCTTCGGTCGCGAGACCCTGGTGGAGATGGACTTCAGCCAGGTCGCCAAGCTCTGATCAGCGTCGTTCGCTGACTGACACTGAACAGAAACCCCGAGAGAGAAATCACCATGGCAAAGAAAAAAGTCATCACCGTCGTCAAGATCCAGATCGAAGCAGGCAAGGCCAGCCCGGCCCCGCCGGTCGGTACCGCACTCGGCCCGCACGGCATCGCGATCATGGACTTCGTCAAGGCGTACAACGCCAAGACCGAGGCTCAGGCTGGCACCGTGGTGCCGACCGAGATCACGATCTACGAAGATCGCACCTTCGACTTCATCCTGAAGACGCCGCCCACGTCGACGCTGATCCGTGAGAAGGCCGGCCTCCAGAAGGCTGCCAACAACCCGGGTTCGGAAGTCGCTGGCAACATCACTGAGGCTCAGGTCGAAGAGATCGCCACGATCAAGATGCCCGACCTCAACGCGAACGACATGGAGGGCGCAAAGCTCCAAGTGCGTGGAACCGCACGCTCCATGGGGATCACCGTCAGCTGACGCTGCCGGGGCGACTGGCGTCGCCTGCTCGACTTCGTCGAACACGATCCTTTCTCCGGCTGGCGCCGGAATGCCCTGGCGGGCATGAGGGGTAACACGCCTCACGTCAGATCAATCAACACACAGTCTCGACCGGCATCACCTCGACCGGCGGACTTACTACTGAGGGAGACACCAATGTCAGGCAAGAAGTTCAACGACGCAGCGAAGAAGTTCGACCGGGAGATGCTCTACATCCCCGCCGACGCTGTCCGGCTCGCAAAGGACACCGCAACCGCCAAGTTCGACGAGGCGATCGACGTCTCGTTCCGGCTGGGCATCGACCCCCGCAAGGCGGACCAGATGGTGCGCGGCACCGTCGCACTCCCGCAGGGCACCGGTAAGGACATCCGTGTCGCCGTGTTCGCTTCTGGTGAAGCAGCGGACGCAGCCCGCGAGGCTGGTGCCGACCTCGTCGGCGCCGACGATCTCTTCGAGCAGGTCCAGGGCGGCATGATGGACTTCGATCTCGTCATCGCCGCACCGGACATGATGCCCCTCGTTGGTCGCCTCGGCCGTTCGCTCGGCCCGCGTGGCCTGATGCCGAACCCGAAGACCGGCACGGTGACGCCCGACGTGGCCAAGGCCGTCAGCGAGTTCAAGGGCGGCAAGGTCGAGTACCGCACCGACCGTTACGGCAACGTGCAGGTCACCGTCGGCAAGGCCAGTTTCACCCCCGAAGCGCTCACCGAGAACTTCTTCGCCGTCATCGACGAGATCCAGCGCGCCAAGCCGGCTTCGGCCAAGGGCCGCTACATCCAGAAGCTCACCGTGTCCGCCACGATGGGCCCCGGCGTCAAGGTCGACATCCAGCGCCTGAAGCAAACCCTCGACGCCTGAGACACCTTGGTGCCAGGCACCAACTCGTCCACAACGAACTGAACGAACGCCCGCACCGAAGTGGTGCGGGCGTTCGTCGTTTGACGGCGGCGACGGCGGTGCCCAGTTCCCTCACAACGTGGTCGCCTGCCACCAGATCAAGGGAGATCGCCGGAGCTGTCGCCTTGTGCCCAGCAGGGCAAGTCGGACACGCGTGGAAGTGCTGTGGCGTGTCCGTAGCATTGTTTCGGTTATTCATAGGTCGCTCGCCAGAGACCGTTGGTCCGGAAATTCCGGGTAATGCCTCCTCCGAATGTTTGCGGGGGAGACGCCAGCCGAGGTGCATACCAAACGAATCGGGCCTTTCAGCTCCTCGTGCGGTGTTCGCTCAACAAGCGAGCACCCCGAGTTGTAGCGAGAGGAGGAAAACACATGACAGAAGCAAACGCACCGCGGCCCGAAAAGGCCGCAAAGGTCGAGGAAATCACTGCCAAGCTCAATGCAGCCCGCGCAGTGTTCGTCACCGAGTACCGCGGCATGTCGGTTGGCCAGATGGCCGACCTTCGTATCCCGCTGCGCGCTGTTGGCGCTGAGCACAAGGTGTACAAGAACACCCTGGCCAAGCTCGCCGCCACCAACGCTGGTCTCGACAGCCTCAATGAACACCTGACCGGTCCGACTGCGCTCACCTTCGCCGCCGATGATTCGGTCGGCGCAGCCAAGGCGCTGGTCGATACGGCCAAGGGCAACCCAATGCTGGTCATCAAGGGTGGAATGCTCGGCGACACGCCGATGTCCGCCGACGATGTCAGAGCACTGGCAAGCCTGCCGTCGCGCGAAGAGCTGCTGGCGAGTTTCGCTGGCGCACTCCAAGCACCGCTGGTCAAGACCGCTCGGCTGCTCAACGCACTGCCGAACAAGCTTGCATTCGGACTCTCTGCTCTCATCGAGAAGCAGGAAGCCGAAGCCTGAACAACCCCAATCCTTGGGGCTGTTCATCGGCCCCGCACTGAACACTGAATCGAAAGAGAGAACAACATGTCTCAGGAAGAAATCCTCGACGCAATTTCCGCACTGACCGTCATCGAGCTCAAAGAGCTCCTCGACGCGTTCGAAGAGAAGTTCGACGTGACCGCAGCTGCCCCCGTGGCAGTCGCAGCAGCTGGCGCACCCGCAGCCGGCGGCGACGCTGGCGGCGACGAAGAGCAGACCGAGTTCGACGTGATCCTCAACGGCGCTGGCGGCCAGAAGATCCAGGTCGTCAAGGTCGTCAAGGACCTCCTCGGCGTTGGTCTCAAGGACGCCAAGGACCTCGTCGACGGCGCCCCGAAGCCGCTCATGGAGAAGGTCGCCAAGGCCGATGCCGAAGCAGCCAAGGCCAAGCTCGAAGAGGTTGGCGCTGACGTCGAAGTCAAGTGATCGCATGCAGCGCACTGCGCTGCTGATCTGAGTTTCGACTCGAACTGAACGGAGCCCGGTCTCCCTCCTCTGTGAGGGTGGGAGCCCGGGCTCCGTCGCGTTCCGAAGCATTCAAGTCGGTCTCAACAAGTGCCGATTGAAGAGCAGAAGTGATGGGTTTCCCCTTCCCCTGTCACCAACGAGAACATGACGACACCGACGCCTCCGCCACCACCTCCACCACCGCGGCCGCCCGCTGCGGGTGGACCGACACCGCCGCCGCTTCGCGCTGCCGCGCCCGCCGCTGCAGCCGGTGCGGCGACCCCAGCGTTCGCCGCAATCGGCGCCGTGGTCATTGTCGGCGTTGCCGTGCTCGGCGGTCTGGCGCTTTTCGGTGGCAATGACAGCGCAGCGACCGACGAGGCCTTGGTGCCCACCACCATCATTGCCCTTGCCTCCACCGTGCCCGAACCGACAGTGGTACCGGAGACAACTCTCGCACCCACCACCTTGGCGCCCACGACGCTGGCCCTGGAGACCACCATTCCTCCCACGACGGCAGCACCAGAAACGACTGTTGCTCCTGTTACGACAGTCACTCCGACGACTGCACCACCGACAACGGCCCCACCTGAGACGGTTCCCACCACCGTCGCGCCTCCCGTGAGCGTTCCTGACAGCACCCCATCCGACCCGAATGTCGAGGAGTCGAAGGCGATCGTTCGCGGCGGCCAGATCTTCCTGACCGGCGCAGTCCCGACGATGGAAGCCGGATTGCGGATTGAAGCGCTCGCCTCGGAGATCCTCGGACCGCAGAACGTCTTCAACAACTATGTGGTCGATCCGGCCGCCGGCGATCCCAACCTGGGCAACATCACGGTCGAAGACACGATCACCTTTGCGACCGGGAGTGCGGTGCTTCAGCAATCGTCCGAGACGCTGCTCAATCAGGGTCTCGCCTTGCTGAGTATTCGACCGACGATGACCATCACCGTCGTGGGCCACACCGACTCGCGCGGCAGCGAAGAGTCGAATCTCGCGCTGTCTCAAGCTCGTGCCAGCTCCGTGAAGCAATGGTTCGTCGATCAGGGCGTCGATGGCAACCGACTGTCGGCGCTGGGGCGTGGAGCATCAGAGCCGATTGGTGACAACGCCACGTCGGACGGCCAGCGCCAGAACCGTCGGATTCAGTTCTTCCTCGAGAACATTCTCGGTGAGTAGCAGTCCGACGCAACGTCTGGAGCGCGAAATGTCAGGAAAGCGGTGCCGCAGAACCCCTGCTCACGTTCCGATTTCGTGGAGAAGGGTCGTGGATGCTTGACATCTGGGCGACGCTTCTCTAGCTTGTCCCGCAATTCGTCCGTGAGTGATTGACACGAACGATTCAGACGAACACTCCCGCGCCGCGAATTTACGCTGTCTGTGGTTGATGTTGCTCGCCCGACGTGGATAGCATGGCATGCTGCCGTGCGTCTTCTGTTCCCCCACCTCTCAACCGGTGTGGTTCAGCGCGCCCTGCTGCCTGGCAACAATCAACATCAACTCTTTGGAGAGTGATCGTGGCGACTCGTCCCGTGTCTCGTGAACGTTATTCGTTCGGCAATCTGAAGGAGCCGCTCGAGCTCCCCGACCTCATTGCCGTCCAGCGTGAGAGCTTCCAGTGGTTCCTCGATGAAGGGCTCGCGAACACGTTCCGCGACATCACCCCATCAAGGACTTCTCCGAATCGCTCCAGCTCGAGCTCGAGTTCGACCCGTTCGATGAAGACCTGCGCCCACCGCCGAAGTTCACGGTGGAGGAGTGCAAGGAAAAAGATATGACCTACAGCGCGCCGGTCTTCGTGCGCGCTCGGTTCATGAACCGCAACACGGGCGAGATCAAAGAACAGACCGTGTTCATGGGCGACTTCCCGATCATGACCGAGAAGGGCACGTTCATCGTCAACGGCACCGAGCGTGTTGTGGTGAGCCAGCTCGTCCGCAGCCCCGGCGTCATCTTCGAGCCGGGTGAGCGTTTCCGCCTGCGTAACCTCACCAAGCACCAGCTCGTCAAGGGCACCATCCACCCGTACCGCGGTGAGTGGATGGAGTTCGACGTCGAGCACAAGCCAGGCAAGGACGTCACCGCCGGCACCCGCGTGGCCCGCAAGCGTCGCCTCGGTGTCTTCACCATGCTGCGTGCGCTCGGCTACGACGAAGAGAACGCCCCCGGCTTCCTCGATCGTTTCGTTTCGCACTTCGACTTCCTCGAAGGTCAGTGGGACAAGGAGCGCGACACCGCGCCGACCCAGGACGAAGCTCTCGTCGAGATCTACAAGCGTGCCCGTCCCGGCGAGCCGCCCACGGTCGAGTCCGCCAAGGCTTACTTCCGCAACGCGTTCTTCGAGAGCCGTCGCTATGACCTCAGCCGCGTCGGTCGCTACAAGATCAACCGCAAGCTCGGCGAAGAGATCGGCCGGCTCGGTGCGCTCTTCGGCCTCGAAGGTGCCGTCAACGGCGAAGGCGAGCCGCTGCTCGACTACCCCGAAGACGACCAGAACGTGCTCAGCCGTTGTGAGGTGCTCGCCACCATCACCTACATGCTGCACCTCGTCAAGCAGGAGCCGGGTTACCGCCTCGACGACCAGGACCACTTCGCCAACCGCCGCATCCGCAGCGTCGGCGAGCTCATCCAGAACCAGGTCCGCATCGGCCTCAGCCGCATGGAGCGCGTCGTTCGCGAGCGCATGACCACCCAGGACGTCGAGGCCATCACTCCCCAGACGCTCATCAACATTCGTCCGGTCGTGGCAGCGATCAAGGAGTTCTTCGGAACCTCGCAGCTGTCGCAGTTCATGGACCAGGTCAACCCGCTCTCGGGCCTCACCCACCGTCGCCGTCTCTCGGCGCTCGGCCCGGGTGGTCTGTCTCGTGAGCGCGCTGGCTTCGAAGTCCGCGACGTTCACTTCAGCCACTACGGCCGCATGTGCCCGATCGAGACCCCGGAAGGCCCGAACATCGGCCTCATCGGTGGCCTGTCGTGCTACGCACGGGTCAACGAGTTCGGCTTCATCGAGTCGCCGTACCGCCAGGTCAAGGACGGCAAGGTCACCGGCCAGATCGTCTACATGGCAGCCGACGAAGAAGAGAACTACGTCGTGGCTCAGGCCAACACGCCGCTGAAGGACGATGGAGCACTCGCCGACGAGCGCGTGCTCGTGCGTCGTTCGCCGCAGGCCGCCAGCCTCGAGGATCTGCGCAAGATGCTCGAAGCCGAGAGCTTCTTCGGTGCGACCACCGACATCGGCTACGTGCCGCCGGTCGAGGTCGACTTCATCGACGTCAGCCCGAAGCAGATCGTGTCGGTCGCCACGGCGCTGATTCCGTTCCTCGAGCACGACGACGCCAACCGTGCGCTGATGGGCGCCAACATGCAGCGCCAGGCTGTGCCGTTGCTGCGGGCCGAGGCGCCGTACATCGGTACCGGCATCGAGAACCGCGCTGCTCGCGACGCCGCCGACCTGATCCAGGCCGACGACGACGGTGACGTCACCGACGTCTCCGGTGACGCAATCACCGTGCAGTACAAGACGCTTGGCAAGAAGGTCTACCGCCTCGCCAAGTTCCGTCGCTCCAACCAGGACACCTGCATCAACCAGCGTGTCCGGGTCAACGAGGGCGACAAGGTCAAGAAGGGCTCGATCATCGCTGACGGCCCGTCGACTGATCATGGCGAACTCGCTCTGGGCAAGAACCTGCTCGTGGCGTTCATGCCGTGGGAGGGCTACAACTTCGAGGACGCGATCATCCTCTCCGAGCGCCTGGTGAAAGACGACGTGCTCACGTCGATCCACATCAAGGAGCACGAAGTCGATGCTCGTGACACGAAGCTCGGTCCTGAAGAGATCAGCCGTGACATCCCGAACCTGAGCGACGACATCCTCGCTGACCTCGACGACCGCGGCATCATCCGCGTGGGCGCCGAAGTCGGCCCTGGCGACGTCCTCGTCGGCAAGGTCACCCCCAAGGGTGAGACCGAGCTGACCCCTGAAGAGCGCCTCCTGCGGGCCATCTTCGGCGAGAAGGCTCGCGAAGTCCGCGACACCAGCCTCAAGGTGCCCCACGGTGAGGTCGGCAAGGTCATCGACGTCAAGGTGTTCAATCGTGACGACGGCGACGAGCTGCCCCCGGGCGTCAACCAGCTCGTGCGGGTCTACGTGGCCCAGAAGCGCAAGATCTCGGTGGGCGACAAGCTCGCCGGTCGCCACGGCAACAAGGGCGTCATCTCCAAGATCCTCCCGATCGAAGACATGCCGTACAACGAAGACGGCCAGCCCGTCGACATCATCTTGAACCCGCTGGGTGTTCCGTCCCGAATGAACGTGGGTCAGGTGCTCGAAGCGCATCTCGGCTACTGCGCTCGCTGGGGCTGGACCAACCCGGACGGCACCCAGATCGGCGACGACCCGATCCGCGGTACCGAGACCAAGACCCGTCCGAACACCAAGCCCGCCACCTTCGTGGCCACGCCGGTGTTCGACGGCGCCAAGTGGGACGAGGTCGAGAAGGCCGGCAAGCACCCGGTCATCCAGAACATCCTCGAGAACCTTAACGTCGAGTCGGCGTCGGGCGCCCGCCTGGTCGGCACCAACGGCAAGATGCCGTTGTTCAACGGACGCACCGGCGAGCCGTACGACAACGAGATCACCTGCGGCTACATGTACATCTTGAAGCTGGCCCACCTGGTCGACGACAAGATCCACGCCCGCTCGACCGGCCCGTACTCGATGATCACCCAGCAGCCGCTCGGTGGTAAAGCCCAGTTCGGTGGTCAGCGCTTCGGCGAGATGGAAGTGTGGGCCCTCGAGGCCTACGGCGCGGCGTACTGCCTGCAGGAACTCCTGACGATCAAGTCCGACGACGTGCTCGGACGTGTCCGGGTGTACGAGTCGATTGTCAAGGGCGACAACATCCCCGAGCCGGGCGTGCCCGAGTCGTTCAAGGTGCTCATGAAGGAGATGCAGGCGCTCTGCATCAACGTCGAAGTGCTCACCGAAGACGGCCAGGAGATCGAGATGCGCGACCTCGACGACGAGGTCTTCCGCGCTGCCGAAGAACTCGGCATCGACATCTCCCGTCCCGAGCGCGGCACCGACGAAGACGATGCCCGCCGCGAACGCGAAAAGGCAGAACGCGCGGGCAACTTCCGCTGAGTACGCACAGCTCGGGGTCTGACCCCGAGCGTGCGTTCTGATTTCCGGAGCGACCGCGTGTCGCCCCGATGAACCCCGAACACCCAGAGCAACCGACAAAAGGAAAACCACATGCTCGACGTCAACATGTTCGACCAACTGAAGATCGGCCTCGCTGAGGCAGACCAGATTCGCAACTGGAGCCACGGCGAAGTCAAGAAGCCGGAGACGATCAATTACCGCACGCTGCGTCCTGAGAAGGACGGCCTGTTCTGCGAGAAGATCTTCGGACCGACTCGCGACTGGGAGTGCTACTGCGGCAAGTACAAGCGCGTCCGCTTCAAGGGCATCATCTGTGAGCGTTGTGGCGTCGAAGTGACCCGCTCCAAGGTGCGTCGTGACCGTATGGGCCACATCGAGCTGGCCGCCCCGGCCGTGCACATCTGGTACCTCCGCGGCACCCGGTCGTGGCTCGCCTACCTCCTGGCCGGCATCGAGCCGAAGGAAGAGCTCAAGGCGAAGATGTTGGAGAAGGTCATCTACTTCGCTGCGCACCTCGTCAGCTGGGTTGACGAAGACGGCCGCCACGAAGCGCTCGCCAACCTCGAGGCCGAGTACCTCGAAGAGGTCGACGCCATCAACAAGGAACTCGAGATCGCTGTCGATCGTCGGTTCAAGGACCTCGAAGACGCCGTCAAAGCTGCCGAAAAGGAAGGCGCCAAGCCCGCCGACTTGAAGAAGCTGCAGAAGGAAGGCGACAAAGAAGTCGAAGCCATCCGCGAGCGCTACGCCATCGAGCTCGACCTCGTCGCTCGGACCTGGGACGAGTTCAAGAGCCTGCACTCCCGCAAGATCATCGAAGACGAGATGTTGTGGCGCGAGATGCGCGA
>CAXMZV010000088.1:0-10567 GCA_964199985.1 Candidatus Ilumatobacter isfjordensis
ATGCCCGTGTGATTGAAATCCCCACGCCTCGCTGGACCGCCTATGATGCCTTGCGATTTGGCATTGAGATGGCAGACGAAGTGCCCATGTGGACACAACGACAGCTGCGGTGACGATCGCGAACCCCGAGGTGTTGGAGTTCTCCCACAAGGCGCCGACGGCCGCGTCGATTTGCTCCGCGACCTCGGGGCCGACGACATCGTCCAGCCGGTCGACCAATCTGCCCTCGGTGACCTCTTCACCGAAGACTGCGGCGACGCCCGCCAACGCCAGGAACAGCGTCGGGACCAATGCGAACAGCGAGTAGTAGGCCAAACCGGCGCCAAACCGCCGCGCCCGATGGCGCATAAACGCCCCACGGGCCAGGCGCAACAGATCGATGGCGACGCCGACGCCCGCCTTGCTCTGCCGAGTGAAACGCTGGTGGCTCCCCATCACGACATCCGGTCGAACCTGTTCAGCTTGGAGACCCATCCGTCACTGTGTCGACCTTGGATCGACGCTGCGTTCTTGGACCCGTACTGCAACTGTCACACGTCCCAGCGTTCAACTTCCCATGGCTTCTGGGTGCCCGTCGGCAGGAAGCTTCCATCGTCGACGCCGACCTCTTCGTCGATCAGGCGATTCAGCAGCGCATTCATCTCCAGGATGGTATCCGCTGCTCCGGCCGCGTCGATCGCGAGGTTGTTCGCCTCGCCCGGGTCGGACCGGAGATCGAACAGCTCGAGATCGTTCCGCTCGGTCAGCTCTTCGAGGGTCTCGGGCCGGTGGTGCTCGAGGGGGGAGAAATACCGGCTGAATCGGAACCGGCCATCGAACACGCTACGGATCGCGCCACGCTTGGAGAAGTCGAACTGTGGCGGCGTTTCGGGTTGCACGCCAGTGACCTTGGCCGTCGCGACGGCTTCGAGGAAGTCGGCGTCGAGGAGCGTGAACATGTTGTAGTTATTCAGTGCGCCATCGCGGACGTCGTGCAGCCCGGCGGCCCCACCTGACAGCACCGGCGTGATGTCATATCCCGGGAGATCACCGGCATCGACGCTGTCGAGTCCAGTGCATCCCAGAATCGTCGGCACGAGATCCAGGTGAGATGTCAGCGAGTCGCAGGTCGCGCCCGCTGCACCGTCGGGGTGTTTGATGATGAGCGCGACGTTGTTCTGTTCCCGGTAGGCGGTTGCGCCCTTGCCCGACATCTGGTGCGCGCCGCCGAGCTCACCGTGATCGGACGTCTGGATCACCACAGCGTCGTCGAGGAAGCCTTGGTCGTCGAGCTCAGCGAGTAGGGCGGCGATCTGGCGGTCGTTGTCGCGAATGCAGTTCAAGTAGTAGTCCTGGAAACGCTGCCACCGGTCATCCTCATCGGGGATCAGACCGGTCAAGAACCGGCGGGCCTCTTGGTAGTCGCGGTGGGCGGCGGGGCGACCCGGCGCATCCCATGCTTCGTGCCGAGTCGCCGGCAACGGGAGATCCCAGGTGGCCGCATACAGCGCCGATGGTGGGGCAGGCGCGACCGGGACCATCGTCGGACCAGCTGTCTGCACCGGCTCCGACCCCGGCAGGTCGGTGTCGAACATCATCGCATCGTGGGGATTCACCAGATTGACTGCCAGAAACCAGGGGGTGTCCTCAGCGGCCAGATCCTGTCCACGAACCCGAAGCCAACGTCGTGCCGCGGCACCAATCATCTCGTCCGAGCGGTATCCACCTTGTGTCATGCCGATGACGTCGCCGGGTCCGACGAACGCATCACGGCGGACATCCCGAGCTCCGACGACCCTCGTGAAGCCCTGCTTGCCTTGCTGGACTCGATGCAAGCAAACGCCGCATTCCCGCGCCTCATCACTTGGCTCTTGCTCGAAGGCCACGACGTCTCCAGCGTGATGAACGGCCATCCGCTCATGCAGAGCATCGCTGCGGTTGCCGCCGAGCGCAGCGTCAAGGATCCAGCGACGCTCGCGATGACGATGGGCCTGTTGGCGATCGGGACGTTCACCTATGGCCCGTTGCTGAACCGGGCGGTCGGCCGCGAGCCCGACGACGGCCGACTTCTCGAGTCCGCCGCCGTCATGTTCGCCGCCTGCTTCCCTCCGCCCACTGACTGAGTCCGAGATCAGTGAAATGTCGGCGCCGGTGACTCTCGACAGAACACCACGTCTGTCCGCTCACCCGAGTCGGGCAGGATCGCTGCCGCGCTCAGCTGTTGGGATTGGTCATCGGCAGGTCGGGGTCGGCTGCCCAGTCCAGGAGGCTGCCGTCATAGACCGAGACGCGATCGTGACCGAGTAACGCCAAGCAGAACGCGGGGACGGTCGCAGCGATTGCGCCACCGCAGTACGTGATCACAGCCGGACCGTCGAGACCAACGAGCGCCGTGGACATGGTGTCAGCATCGACGAAGCCGCAGGTCTCGCTCTCGATCAGACCGACGAACGGCACGTTGACTGCGCCGGTGATGTGGCCCGGACGTCCATAGTTCGCTTCTCTGCCTTCGAATGATTCGACGGTCAGCGCGTCGATCAGACACGTCTGGCCTGAACCCGCTTCGATGGCGGCGACCACGTCGTTTCGTGAGGCCCTGCCGCGATCCCAGTCCGGTGCCAGCGGGAACCGTCCGACGGCCGGGAGCGAAACCGACCCGCCGTCCGACGTCAACGGACGTCCCTCGGCCTCCCACTGCTCAATGCCGCCGCGCAGGATCGAGCAGTCGACACCGAAGTGGTGCATCGTCCACCATGCGCGGGTGCACCACATCGTCCCGGAATCGACACCGGGTCGGGGCGTCCGCGCGACAATGATCACGCGGGTGTCGGCACCGACACCGTGCGCCGCAAGCGTCATCGCGAACTGGTCCGGTGACGGCCACATCCACGGCAGCTCGGCATCGGGATCGGACAGAACGCCCTTGGCCGAGGCGACGTCGAAGAACTGCGAGCCAGGGATGTGAGCCTCGGCCCACAGCTCCCGGCCCGGCCCATTGTCGAGGCGCGACGTGAGCTTGCCGGTGACGTCAAGCACGACGACCCCGCGGTCGCCAAGATGCTCGCCCAACCATTCGGTCGTCACCAGGTATTCAGCGCGATCCAACCCCATTCGATGAGTATGGCATCGAGCGGGACTTCGAGTTGGCCGAGCTCATCAGCATCGACTGAGCATCACCGAAGTAGCGGGCCTCAGAGTCCGAGTTGGTCGCTCGGCAAGTCCTCGGGACGGGCGCGACGCGACGGCGGAACGGTCTCGGCTGTCTCGGCGGTCTGTTGAGCAACCCACTCCAGGGCATCCGCGTAAGCCTCCCGGACCGTTTCTCCGACGAACTCGGTGCCCCGGTACACGTTGTTGATGTCAATCGCCTCGGTCATCATCCGTTCGTCAATCTGGTCGATGACGTGTTGGTTGTTGGTGACGATCATGAGTTTGGAGTCCGCGGCGAGGAGCGCCCGTGCGTACTGACCGAGGATGTCGAGGAAGGTGGCCCCCGCATCGTCGGAGCCACGGATACGGAGGATGACCACGGAGTGCCGCGATGTCGGCGTGACCGCTGGCATTTGTTCGAGCAGTACCGAGGCGGTGGCGAAGAAGATCGCACCGTACGGCTGGAGGACGACGACCTCACCTGACGAAAGCTCAGTCGGCGGCTCGACCTCGCGGACTCGGCCGTCATCGCGCATTTCGAGGCGGAAGGTGACGAGTCGAGACGACTGGCGGATCACGAACAGCAGAACTGAGAGGCCCACACCAACCAGCACCGCAAACTGCAGCGGGATGATCATCGTGAGCACCAACGTGATCGACATGACCGTCAGCGGGACTTTTCCGGTGCGGGCGACGGTCCTCACCTTGGCGGGTTTGATCGTGCCGACACCGACCACAATGAGTAACCCGGCGACCGATGGAATGGCGATGAGCTCAACAATCGACCCGAACAAGAGAAGCACCACTGCCATGACGAGCCCTGCGAAGAACAGCGCCGTTCGGCTACGCGCACCTGCGTCGGTGACGATCGCGCTCGCAGACATCGAGCCGCCCACCGGTGTGCCCTGGAACAGTCCGGCCAGGACATTGCCAGCCCCCTGCCCGACGAAGTCCTGGGAATTGCTGGGCAGGCTTCCATCGTCGTTCGGGAAGCCGGCCGACACGCCAGCACCTTGCACGAGACCGACGAACGCCAGCGACAAGGCCGGAATCAACAGGTACGGGATCTCAGAAATGATCGGAAGTTGAATGAACGGGAGCGAACTGGGGACGTCGGCGATGTCGCGGACGAGGACGATGTCGCGATTGAACAACGCCGCGACCGCGGATCCGATGGCGACCGCGACGACCATACCCAGCGCTCCGAGACGGGTGCGCCCCAGCGAAACGATCAGGACGATCGTGATCGTGCCGACGACGACAGGGGCGAACTTGGCCTCGTTGAGATTGAAGAGCAGATCGAATGCCCGCAACACCCGGTTGCTGCCCTCCGCGTCATAGCCGGTGAAGTCGTTGAGCTGACCGAGCACGATATTGATGCCGACAGCGGTGACGAAGCCCGTCATCACCGAGTTCGACACGAATCGAAGGAACGAACCCAGCCGCAGCAGTCCAGCGACGATCATCACGACGCCGGTCAGGATGGTGAGTGTGAACAACGAACGTGCCGGATCGTCACGGCTGACGAGGTCGACGTCAGCGACGATGATCGACATGGCTCCCGTTGATTGCACCGTCATGAACGCCGTGCTCGTGAAGAGTGCCCCGCCGATCATGCCGTACAAGTAGCCGTAGAGCCCCGCGACCGGGTTGACACCGGCGAGCAGGCCACTCGCCAGGCCATCGGGAATACTCTCCACGCCGAGCACCAAGCCCGCGACTGCGTCGTCCTTTACCGACTTTCGGCTCAAGAGCGACCGAGGTTTCAGGATCGGGAACTTCACAGGTGTCAGGATAGATCGACTCACCTCCCCGACCCCTGATGGCGCACCAGTAGGGTCAGCTCGGTGACGAACGAGAGCGAGTCTGCACCCGACCGATGTTGCGCCCCCAGTCGGGGCGCCAGCGAGGGCGGGTCGTCCGAGCCTCGGGACGCGACCGAGCCGACGACAACAGCAGGTCCGGTCGGCACACACGACGACGAGTTCGTCGACATCGCGAGCGGCGCGTTCATCATGGGGACGAACGAGGACTATCGATACCCCGGCGACGGTGAGGGACCTGCGCGCGAAATCACCGTCGGCGCCTTCCGCATCGCCAAACACTCGGTCAGCAACGCCCAGTTCGCAGCATTCATTGACGACACCGGATACCGGACCGAGGCCGAACAGTACGAATGGTCATTCGTCTACCATCAGTTTCTCCCAGACGACTTTCCCGACACCCGCGCCGTCGAAGCAACACCCTGGTGGCGACAGGTGTACGGCGCGGACTGGGCACACCCCGCCGGCTCGCAATCGAACCTTGACGGGCTGGCAGACCATCCGGTCGTCCACACGACATGGACCGATGCGCAGGCGTACTGCGCGTGGGCAGGGGTACGACTGCCGACCGAAGCCGAGTGGGAGATGGCTGCACGTGGCGGCCTCATCCAGAAACGGTTCGTGTGGGGTGACGAGTTCTCGCCCGGCGGTCAGACGATGTGCAACATCTTCGAGGGTTCGTTCCCGGTCAAGAACACCGCCGAGGACGGCTACGTCGGGACCTCGCCGGTTGACGCCTTCCCGCCCAACGGATTTGGTCTGCACGACATGGCCGGCAACGTCTGGGAGTGGACCAACGACTGGTTCCACACCGAATTCCACGCCAGCGGTCCCCGAACAAATCCCCAGGGTCCGCCATCAGGCCAAGCAAAAGCGATGCGTGGGGGGTCGTACATGTGCCACGACTCGTACTGCCACCGTTACCGAGTGTCCGCGCGGAGTTCGAATACCCCTGATTCGTCTGCGGGCAACCTCGGGTTCCGGGTGGCGGCCGACGCCGTCTGAGTCGGTAGAGCTACGCGAGCAGCTTGGACTTCTGGTTGGCGAACTCTTCGTCGGAGATCACACCGCTCGTCCGTAGCTCACCCAGCTTGACCAATTCGTCGGCGACTCCGCCGCCCGACGTCGCAGCAGCCTGGCGCACATAGGCATCCATATCAGTCTGCTGCGCCTGGACGCGGGCAACCTCGCGATCGCTCATGCTGTCACCGCGAGCGAGCAAATAGATCAACACACCGAACAACGGCAACAACACAATGAGCAGGAACCAACCTGCCTTGGCCCAGCCACCCATGTCAGGGCTGCGGAAGATGTCGATCACCACGTGGAAGAAGATGATCAACGCCGCGACCCAGACGAACAGAAAGAGCATCGTCCAGAGGACACCAAGAATCGGATAGTCGTACGCAAGCATGAAGGTTTCTCCTCGTGAAGGGTTCAAATCGAACGGTCATTTTGCCTTGGTCGCCATCGTGTTCATATTCACTATCGCCTTGATTCGTGGCCCATTCGAGCCCAGCTTCCAGAACCACCGACGAGCGACCGATCGACGTATGGTGCGTGTGATGCACAGAAACGCACACGGCAACAGGGCATGAATTCTGCGGCGCCAGAGGCTCGACGGTGGAAGATCCCTCGACTTCGATGGATCATCGCCGGGGGACTCGCGGTCGTTGGAATCGCGTGGCTCGTCGCGGCGATTTCAGACGCGGTCGCAGACATCGACTTTGCTGGCCTCAACCACCCGTACGCCCTCGTGTTCATGTTCGTCAGCTTCGACGCGGTCGTCCCCATCTTCCCGAGCGAGTCGCTGCTCAACACCGGTTCGATTCTCGCAACCCAGGAGGGTTCAACCGTTGAGATCTGGCGACTGATCGTCGCCGGCTCTGCGGGGGCGATCATCGGCGACTCGGTTCTGTACTGGATTTCGCGGACGGTGCTCCGCACATTCATGTCGAATCGCGTCGAGCAGGCGGAGCGCAACGAAAAGGTCGCCGAGACGTTCGCCATGCTGCAGCATCAGGCACCGATGTTGATCGTGTTCGGGCGGTTCGTCCCCGGCGTACGGTTCGTCGTCGGAGCCACGATGGGTCTCACTCGATTCCCGTACCCGCGCTTTTTGCTCTGGGATGCGATCGGTGGTGTCGCTTGGGCGTCGTTCGCCTGCATCTCGTCGGCACTGGTCGCGACGGCAATCGGCGATCAGCCACTGCTGTCGATCCTCGTCTCTCTCGTCATCACATCGGCACTGCTCGGGTTTCTCTACCAACGCGTGCGGCGCGATTGGGAAGCGTCGAAGGAGGCAGGAGTCTCCGGCGAGCCGGAACCCGCCTGACGAGGTCCCGACAACCAAATTGTGCTGCGATTCAGCCTCGTCTTGCAGCGAAGCTTGGAGCGCATTCGATGTCGCGACGGATGCGAGTGACCTCTCTCGGCCGAGCTGCCACGGCCACCTGCCTTCGAGTTCGACGACGAGCGACCACGAAAGGAACGTCCGGACGACCACGAGGACACCGAGCGCCGAAACGTTCTCCAGTGTCGGTTCGAGGGTGACTGTTCGAATGATGTCGGCGGCGATGAGCAAATCAAGTCCAAGTGAGGAGTCCCCGCCCGATCTGACGTTTGACCGCATTGATCCCTGCACCGGCATCGACGGCTCGCGCCGTGCGGACGCCAACGACGAGGGCGATGACGACGGACGCCGCGACGACGGCAACGGCGAGGATCTCGATCCACTCCGAGACGTTTTTCGCCAGCTCCCAGTTACCGATCTTCAGCCCTTCGGCTTCTTCCAGCATGGCGCAAGGGAAGCGGCGCTCGAACCGGCCATCAGGGCCCTCCACCTCGTCGCGGGCACGATCGCCGCACCAATCTGACTGATCACACCATCCGACTCACCAGGCGCAAGGAAGAACCATGAAACTCTGTACCGCATTGATGTTCGACGGCAACGTCGAGCGCTTCAGCTCCAAGATCCAGGACCTCGAGGCAGCGGGCGTCGACCTGGTGCTCATTCCGGAGATCTACGGCTTCGACCAAGTGTCGGTGCTCGGCTACATCGCCGCGAAGACCGAACGAATCGAGTTGATGACCGGCATCGTCAACGTCTACTCGCGCTCCCCTGCGCTCATCGCACAGACCGCGGCAACCATTGACGCACTGTCCGGTGGTCGATTCACCCTCGGCATCGGCACATCCGGTGCTCAGGTCGTCGAGGGCTGGCATGGCGTTCCGTTCAAGCGTCCGCTCGGGCGGACTCGGGACACCGTCGACATCTGTCGCAAGGTCTGGTCCGGTGACAAGGTCACCCACGATGGCAAGGCGGTCTCACTCCCGCTCCCGGCTGACGAGGGCACGGGGCTCGGCAAGCCGTTGAAGTTCATGAACCGGATTGCGCGCCCCGACATCCCGATCGTGATTGCCTCGATCGGCCCGAGCAACGTCGAGATGACCGCAGAGATCGCCGACGGCTGGCAGCCCATCCACTTCGTCCCCGACCGCTTCGACCGAGTGTGGGGCGAAGCGCTCGCGGCCGGCAATGCCAAACGTCCAGCCGCCCTCGGCCCGCTCAGCATCTTCGGCGACGCGCAACTCGCCATCGGCGAGGGCGCTGACGTTGCCGATGCCCGCGAGGGCGCCCGTGGCCATGTCGGGTTCTACGTCGGCGGCATGGGCGCCAAGTCGAAGAACTACTACAACGACCTCTTCCGGCGATATGGCTGGGAAGAGGAGGCTGAGAAGATTCAAGACCTGTTCCTCGGCGGCCAACGCGCCGAAGCCATGGCGGCGGTGCCCGATGAGTACGTCGACACAGCAAATCTCATCGGCCCCGAGTCCCACGTCAAAGAACGCCTCGATGTGTACAAGCAGGTCGGTGTCACTCACCTCACTGTCAACGCGACCGGGGCCAACGCCCTCGACGACATGTCCGCCGTCAAAGCCTGGATCGCCTGAACACACCTGATTCCCTGCGGCTCGACGTGACAACGATCATGTTGGGGGCCCCGATGATCGACGATACTGTATCGATTCAGTTACTTGATCGATACAGTAGATCTTGCACAGGAGCCCCCCATCATGAAACTTCTCTTCACTCACTACGTGGATTCACTCCCCGCCGACATCGAGGCCAACCTCGGCCGCGCGGTGTCGACCGGCCTGGATGCCGCAACCGAATTGGTCGTCGACGGCCGCAACGAGACCCAGACCGCAGCCATCGATCGTGGCCTGCGTGTCACCCGGGGCCTCGCGGCCCTCGACGGCGCCGAGATCCGCGTCAGCGGAACGAACGAGCTCGCCACGCTCGAAATCACCGTCCCCTGGTCGGAACCCGACGCCGGGACACCAAAGCTGTGGGCTGCCACCCGATTCGCATCGGTCGTCGCCGACGAGGTTCGCCTCGCGGCCTGAGGGCAGGTTCGCCATGTCGAACCGCGTGACATTGCAGACCGTTGCCGACCGCGTCGGTGTGTCGCGCACGACGGTCTCCAACGCATACAACCGCCCTCACGAACTCGGCGCGGCGTTGCGTGAACGGATCCTGCAGGCGGCCACCGAGCTCGGCTACCGGGGTCCCGACGCCGCTGCCCGAATGCTCCGGAGCGGGCACATGGGAGCAATCGGACTGCTCTTCACCGAGGATCTGCGATTCGTGTTCACCGACCCGGACACCACCAGCTTCATGCAGGGTGTGGCCGAGACAAGCGCCCTCGCGGGCACCGGTCTGACCCTCCTGCCGTCTCCCCCCGGCGTCGACCTGGGCGACACTGCGGTCGGTTCAGCGGCAGTCGACGGTCACATCGTCTTCTCGGTTGCCGACGGCGACCCCGCGCTCGAGTCGGTCCTGAGCCGGAATCAACCGGTCGTGGTGGTCGACGAGCCCGACCTGGGCGACCGCACCTCGTTCGTCGGCATCGACGACCGTGCCGGCGCTCGTTTGGCGGCCCAACATCTGATCGATCTCGGCCACACGCACATGGCGGTCCTGCTCGGTCGACTCACCTCCGAAGTCAGGAGCGGACACGTCGGAGCCGATCGCGAACGAGAGGCAACGATGAGAATCGCTCGCGAACGAATCGCCGGCTACCGATCTGCGCTGATCGACGCCGGCCTCAACTCGGCCGACCTGGTGCTGTGGGAGGCAGGCGGCAACGATCCCGACTCGGCCAGGCGGGCCGCTGTGCACTTGATCGAGGCACACCCAGCGGTGACGGGGCTGCTGTGCTTCAGCGACCAGATCGCCATCGGGGCCAGCCAGGCCGGGCAACTGGTCGGACGACGAATCCCTGACGACCTGTCGTTGGTTGGCTTCGACGACGTTCCCCGGGCGCGCACGTGGGACCCACCCCTGACGACGATCCGCCAACCGCTCGTCGACAAGGGTCGGGCCGCGGCAGAACTGCTTCTCGAGCAAATCGACGGAGGTCCACCTCGCCGAACGATCCTCCCGATCGAACTGGTCGTCCGCGCATCGACCGCACCACCGCTCACGCGGAGCGATTAGAGCAGGTCGACGTGCCAGGTTGACGGCTCGAAGAGCTGACCCATACGAAGGTTCAAGCGCAGCTGCTCGCCTTGACCGATCGGCCGGTCGAGACGGAAGATCCGGTTGCCCC
>CAXMZV010000089.1:0-10535 GCA_964199985.1 Candidatus Ilumatobacter isfjordensis
GGTCGGCCCCCAATAGTTGAAGCCGTAAGAGAATTGGGCATAACCACCAGCCATCAGAACCGGCTTCAACCGAGTCCTAGTGAGCGAGTTATTCATGCCCGCCCGCTTCCCGTCGCGCCGTGTGATCGGGATGCCGACGGTTCGTTCGGTGGCGTGGTACACGAAGATTGTTCCCCGCGGGATGCGCGACGATGTCGTGCAGCGTTGAACGAAGATGCCGTTGTCGTTGTAGAGCTCGACCCAGTCATTGTCGGCGATGCCGAGGTCAGCGGCGTCCTTGGCATTGATCCAGATCGGATACCCGCCTCGTGACAGCGTCATCATCCGCTCGTTTTCCGAATACGTCGAGTGGATCGACCATTTGCCGTGCGGAGTGATGTAGTTGAAGAGGCGACCGTCCTGGCCCTCCGCGAGCGACTCCTCGGTCTCGGACAACATCGCGTGATCAGGACGCGGCTTGTACACCGGAAGTTCTTCGCCCCAGGCGAGGTACAGCTCGTGATCGAGGTAGAAGTGCTGGCGACCCGTCAGCGTCCGCCACGGGATCAACTGCTCGACGTTGAGCGTGAACGGGCTGTACGCCCGACCTTTGGCGATGCTGCCGCTCCATGTCGGGGTGGTGAGCACCCGGCGCGGTTGCACGATGAGGTCGGCGAACCGGATCCGGGTGTCTCGCTGCCCAGCGGCGAGATGCGTGAGTTCACGACCCGTCTTGGCTTCCTCGGCAACGAAGGCCCGGTGGGCCAGTTCGCCGTTGCTTGCGGGGTCGAGCGCGAGGATTGCGTCGCACACTTCTCGCGCTCGAACCAACGACGGTCGGAGTGGCCCATCGCCATCGCGGGAGCGTTCGTCGGGTTGATGACGAGCGAGTTCGTCGTAGAACTCCTCGACGTCGATCTTCAGCCCGTGAACACCGACTCCGTTGTTGCGTATGCCAGCACCCAACGACGTCATCTGTTCGTAGAGATTGGCGTAGTTGCGCTTGAGCAGCTTGAACTTCGGCATCGTCTTGCCGGGGATGGCCTCGACCTCCCCGGCGCGCCAGTCGCCGACGGTCGGTTGGGAGATCTCGTCGATCGTGTCATGAGCGAGCGGCTGCATGACCACGTCCTCGACCTCAGTCGGCAGACGTCCTCCGGCCAATTCCGAGACCTTCTTGGCAAGGCGGGTGAAGATGTCCCAATCCGACTTCGACTCCCACGCCGGTGCGACGGCCTGCTGCATCGGGTTGATGAACGAGTGCATGTCGGTCGAGTTGATGTCGTCCTTCTCGTACCAGGTGGCGGCCGGGAGCACGATGTCGGAATAGAGCGCGGTGGTGTCCATCCGGAAGTTGAGATCGACGACCAGATCCATCTTCCCGATCGGCGCGTCGGGGCGCACGTTGACCTCGGCGACACCGGGATCTTCGGGCTCGGCGGCGATGGCGGTCGACTTCGTGCCGAGGTAGTGCCGCATGAAGAACTCGTGGCCCTTGGCCGACGTGCCGATTGCATTGCCGCGCCAGATGAACCAGGTGCGCGGCCAGTTCTCGGGTGCGTCGGGATCATCGATCGAGAACTCGAGATCGCCGGTCTTCAAGCGGTCGACGATCTCCTGGGTGACCTCTTCGTCCGTGCCGGCACCACGCGACCGCGCCTTGCGGACGACGTCGAGTGGATTCTCTTTGAACTGCGGGAAGAACGGCAACCAGCCCTGCCGAACTGCTCGGGCCTGATGATCGATCGTATGGTCGAAACGTTCGGGGTGGTCGGCCGGCAGCGAGTCGTACTCGCGGTAGCCGCGCTCGTACCGCCACTGATCGGAGTGGACGTAGTGGAAGGACGGCGTGTTCTGTTGGCGAGCAGCCATCCCCCAGTCGGCCCCCATCGCGATCGCACCCCACGAGGCGTGGCACACGAGCTTCTCCTGGCCCACGTAGTGAGCAAGACCGCCACCGTTGACACCGACAGACCCGGTCAACATCAACGCTGTGATACCCGAGCGGTACAGCAGGTTGTTGTGGTACCAGTGGTTTGCTCCGGCGCCGATGATGATCATGTTCTTGCCCTGAGTGAGTTCGCCGTTGCGTCCCCACTCACGGGCGTACTTGATGACCGTGTCGCGGTGAATGCCGGTGTACTGCTCCTGCCATGCAGGGGTGTACGGCACATCGGTGTCGTCATAGGCGGACGCGTCGAATCCACGCAGCCCCCGGTCGACACCGAATCGGGCGTTCAGAAGGTCGAACACGGTCGTGACCGTCACGGGGCCGTCGGTCGTCTCGATGGTTCTCGTCGGCACCGAGCGAGTGATCACTCCTTCGCTGCCGAAGAACTCGAGGTCGACTTCGGTCGATCCCTCACCGTCGTCGATAAACGTGAGCGCCGGCGTGATGTCCTGGTCGAGCACGCTGTCGTGCAACTCGAGGTTCCACTTGCCCTTTTGCTCCGTTGCCCAGCGGTCACCGATGCTGCCATTCGGCATACGCGGCTCGTTGGCCTCGGCATCCCACATCAGCAGCTTCCACTCGCCGTGCTCGGTCTGCTCGTACTGAGCAAGGCGGTCGGCCCGGAGGTACTTGTCGGCCTTGCGGTCCTTGATCTCGATGAGGAACGGCAGATCGGTGTATTGCTTCGCGTAACTCTGGAAATAGTCGACTTGCCGGTCGCGGTAGAACTCGGTCAGGAGGACGTGGTTCACGGCCAACCAGAACGCGGTGTCTTGGCCCGGGTGCGACGGGATCCACCAATCGGCGTATTTCGACACCTGCGAGAAGTCGGGGCTGAAGACGGCCACCTTGGCGCCGGCGTGACGAACCTCGGAGAGGAAGTGTGCGTCGGGTGTGCGCGTCATGTTGAGGTTGGCACCGACGACCGCGATGAAGCGCGCGTTGAACCAGTCGGCCGACTCGTGGACATCGGTCTGTTCGCCCCACACCTCCGGCGATGCCGGCGGCAGGTCGCAGTACCAGTCGTAGAAGCTCATGACGACGCCGCCGATCAGCGACATGAATCGGCTGCCCGCCGCGTAACTCACCTGCGACATCGCAGGAATCGGCGAGAACCCTGCGACACGGTCCGGTCCGTGGTCCTTGATGGTGTGCACCGTCGACGCGGCACAGATCTCGAGCGCCTCGTCCCAGCTGACGCGCCGGAATCCGCCCTTGCCCCGTGCCTCCTGGTATCGCTTGCGCCACTCGGGCGTGTCCTGAATGCTGGCCCACGCCGCGACCGAGTCGCCGAGGTACTCCTCTTTCGCTGATCGGTACATGTCGAGCAAGACGCCACGCACGTACGGGTACTTCACGCGAGTCGGGGCGTAGAGATACCAGGAATAGGAGATGCCTCGCTGGCAGCCGCGCGGCTCGTACGGTGGGAGGCCTTCTTCGAGTTGTGGGTAGTCAGTGGCCTGCAACTCCCAGGTGACGATCCCGTCCTTGACGAACACCTCCCACGAACAACTGCCGGTGCAGTTCACGCCGTGCGTGGTGCGCACCCGCTTATCGTGCTGGAAACGGTTCCGGTAGAACTCCTCCCACTTCCTGGCACCCGGGTCGACCGTCTCGCGGCTCCATCGGCTCATCGTTTACTCCTCAACGTTTCTGCGTAGGTTCGACGCGGTCCGCGCCAGAAGGCGGCCATGCCACCGATGAGTACGATCAGCCCAGCGAGTCCTGTGAACAGGAGCCAGTCGACGGCATCGTTCGGTCGGTCCTGGCTCGGAGCGTCTGCGAGGAACGCCACCAGGTCGGCGATCTCGTTGTCGGTCATCGGTCGATCGGCGAAGATCGGCGTCATCGTCTCCGACGGTGGATTGGTCAACCACGCGGCGAGGCCGGCCTGGCCACCGAATTTCTCGTACACGTCGGTGAGATCCGGGCCCAGGCTGCTGCCGCCGAGATTGCCGACGTTGCCGGCGGTGTGGCAGGAAGCGCATGAACCTCCGCCATTGTCGAGTTGGTCTCCTCCTTGGAAGAGCTCATGGCCCCGATCGATGTCGCCCGCTTCGGGTGCTTCGACGGGAGCAACCGGCGCCGCTGGTTCGCTTGCACCGCCCGCGAGTTCGACGACGTGATCGGTGATCGCACTGACCTCGGAGTCGGAGAGACCGTTGACAGCGGGCATGGTCTGGTCGTACGTCACGCCGAGCACTTCGATCTCCCCGCTCTTGCCGTCGAGAATGACCGTGGTCACGTAGTCGGCGTCCGATGCGGCCGGGTTGCCCGCCAAGGGCGGGAATGTGCCCGAAATGCCGGCACCGTCGGGCTGGTGGCAGCCGGCACAGTTCGTGGCGTAGAGATCGGCGCCAGCCGCATCCTGAGCGATTGTTGGTGCAGACGACGCAGCGGTTGTCACCGCCACGAGCCCACTCACGAGCAAGAGACCCACTGGCAGGAAGGCGGACGCCAGCCGATTTCCGGCTGCTTGCCTGAGGCGATACATAACCTTCCTCCGTTGTTCCGATCGATTCCGCGAGCGCGACCATCAAGTTGTGAAGTCAGTGACTTGCGGACTGCCACAATTGTGAACTCTGCCCCAGCATCGGAGCCAGGGACCAAGGTCCCGAGCGCGCAGCTCTGAAATACTCGCCACGATGACTGACGGCACCGCACGTGGGCCGACAACGGCGAGGTCCGACTGTGGTTGCAACGTTTCAGTGGGCCCGGCGGTGGCATCCCATTGCTGCTGATCAATGGACTGGGTTCGCCCTCGGTCGCCTACCAGCACGGCTTCATCGATCGCCTCGTCGTCGCCGGATTCGACGTGATCCGCTTCGACAATCGCAATCTCGGCAAGTCGTACAGCATGACGACCGACTACGACGCGAGTGACATGGCTGCCGATGCCGTCGCCGTGCTCGACGCGGCAGGCTGGGACCGCGCTGTGATGTTCGGACAGTCGATGGGCGGGATGATCGCCCAGCAGTTGACGATCGAGTACCCCGACCGCGTCACCCACCTGATCTCGCTGATGTCGTCGACGGGCAACCGTTCGGTCGGTGCCAGCCATCCGGGCGTGCGCGATGCCCTGCTCGCAGTAGCGCCAGATGATCGGGAAGGTTGGCTCGACCATCGCGTTGAGACCGAGCGGTACTGGGCATCGCCGGAGCTGTGGGACCCCGATTGGGTCCGGGCGAAGGGCGAAGAGATGTTTGATCACGGGGTCGATCCGGCAGGACTCCAGCGCCAGTACGCGGCCGTACTCCGCAGTGCCGTTCGTGACGATCTGCTACGCGTTGTCGACACTCCGGCGCTGGGGCTCCACGGGTCCGCCGACACCCTCATCGATCCGAGTGCCGGCCGACACACCGCAGACTGCCTCCCGAGGGTCAGGTCGGAGACCACCCCGACCATGCGAGGAAGTTGGCGATGACGGTCCGGCCATCTGAATGCTCGTCGGTCCAGTACTCCGGGTGGAACTGGGTGCCCACGATTCGCCGTTCGTCGTGAACGGCCATCTGGATCGGTGTCGCTGCGGTCGACGCCAGGTTGGTGAAGCCGTTGGGAAGCTCGGGGACGTGCAGGCCATGCGCGTGGCGGAAGATGGGCTGCTCGCCGAGGCCGCTCAGCAACGGGTGGCCTGAGTTCTCGACTGACAGTTCGACGGGGTGGTACCCGTACTCGAAGGCTCGACCGTCTTTGGTCGTGATGAGCGTGGGGTCGTCAGGGTGCTCGTCGGGAGGCGGGAGTGCGACGACGTCGGTGCCCAGCGCTTGGGCGATGAGCTGGAAACCGCCGCAGAACCCGAAGACCGGGAGCTCGGTCTCACGGATGATCGAATGGATCGGTTCGATCGCATCGGGCGCATAGTCGTCAGGAGCGAATGAGTTGCCGCTGATGAAGATCGCCGTTGCCCCGATCTTGTCGAGCAGTGCTTGATCGATTCGGTCGTAGCGCACGAGGTGACAGTGCGTGCCGGCGAGATCCTCCAGCCGGTAGGTAATCCTCGTTCGGCCCGCAAGCATCGTCTGGCCGTGCTCACGCTCGTAACCATCGGCCCGTTCGTAGTCGACGAAGACGATCATTCCGCCAGCCGAGGAACGGCTCTGGCCGAAGAATCTCGAGCTCGCCGAACTGGTCACGGTGGACGGCAGCAAGAAAGCTCGCCATCAAACTGTCCTTGCTCGCCGAGGTGAAGCGCCGCCGCCGCAGCCAGGCGATGCTCGACATGATCGCCTCGTGGGAAGCCGAAGCGGGACCGATCGACGAAGAGCATCTGGACTGGGCCGACGCGGTCCTCGATCGTCAAGGTGTCAACCGTTGATCGTCGATGCTGGACTTCACTTCGACGTGCATCCGCTCGATGAATCGGTCGTCGTCGGTCGACGGCGTTGGCTCAGGACTCGAACGGCAAGCCGGCGTACTGCTCAGCCATGGCGGCCTGAGCATGTGTCGATGACGCCAGATAGTCGAGTTCGGCTTCCTGGGCACGCTGATCGAACTCGGTCTGCTCGGGAAAGCGATGGAGAAGGGTGGTCATCCACCACGAGAATCGAACCGCGCTCCACACTCGTCGCAGCGCCATCTCGGAGTAGCGGTCGAGATACTCGTCATCGCCGCCGTCGAAGTGCGCGGTGAGCGCTCGCGCGAGGTAGTGCACGTCCGAGATCGCAAGGTTCAGACCCTTGGCGCCGGTCGGCGGGACGATGTGTGCGGCATCGCCGGCAAGGAACAGGTTGCCGTAGCGCATCGGCTCGGCGACGAAGCTGCGCAGCGGTGCGATGGACTTCTCGATGGACGGGCCGGTCACGACCTGGCCGCCGACGGTTGCTCCGAGCCGGGTCGTCAGCTCAGACCAGAAACGATCGTCGGACCAGTCGGCGACATCGTCCTCGAGTGAGCACTGCACGTAATAGCGGCTGAGCATGGGGTTGCGTTGGCTCGCGAGGGCGAATCCGTTCTCGTGGTTCGCATACACGAGGTCGGGGAGCGGCGGTGTCTCGGACATGATTCCGAGCCAGCCGAACGGGTACTCCTTCTCGAAGGTTCGCAGGACGGTGCCGGGGATCGCGGGGCGTGCTGCGCCGTGATAACCGTCGCAACCCACGACGTAGTCGGCTTCGATCCGTTCGGGGATGCCTCTAACGTCGAAGGTGATGCTCGGACGGTCACTCAGCGGCTCGTGGACCTCGACGTCGGCCGCCTCGAAGACAAACGCGCCATGGCGAACGTCGGCCGCGGCGTAGAGGTCCTCCTGGAGCTTGGTCTGTCCGTACGACATGAAGTGTGAGCCAACGTGGCGGTTGATGTCGACGAAGAATGCCTCGCGTCCGCCCCACACGAGCGCTGCACCGTCGTGCACATGGCCCTCGGCATCCATCCGCGCATCGAGACCGGCAGCGCGGAGCACCTCGACGGATCCCCATTCGAGAATGCCCGCCCGGATCCGTTCCAGGACGTGGTTGCGGCTGGACCGCTCGACCACGATCGAGTCAATGCCTGACCGGTGCAGGAGATGGGAAAGCAGTGACCCGGCGGGGCCGGCGCCGATGATGGCAACCTGGGTTCGCAGCGTCACGCTGAGAGTCTCACGGATTGTTGACACTCCGGCAAGAGGGCCACCATGATGACGCCACGATGATCATCGACTGCCACGGTCACTACACGACCGCGCCGCCACGGCTTGGCGAGTACCGCGACGCGCAGCGCGCAGCGCTCGAGATCGATCCTGGCCACGTCGGGGAAAAGGGTCAGCTGTCGATCTCCGACGACGAGCTGCGGGAGAGCCTCGAAAGCAACCAGTTGCGGTTACAGCGCGAGCGTGACATCGACCTGACGTTGTTCTCGCCGAGAGCGTCGTGGATGGGCCACCACATCGGCAACGAGCACACCAGCCGCTACTGGACCGAGCACTGCAACGACCTCGTCCGGCGAGTCTGCGATCTCTATCCCGACAACTTCGCGCCGGTCTGCCAGCTTCCGCAGTCACCCGGCGTCGGCGTCGAATCGTCGGTGCGCGAACTGCGCCGCTGCGTCGACGAGATGGGGTTCATCGGTTGCAACCTCAACCCGGACCCGTCGGGTGGAAACTGGACCGGGCCACCCTTGTTCGATCCGTACTGGCATCCGCTCTTCGAGGCGATGTGTGAGCTCGACGTGCCGGCCATGGTCCACGTGAGCGCTACCTGTAACCCGAACTTCCACTTCACGAGTTCGCACTACCTCGGGGCCGACACCACTGCGTTCGTGCAGGCGATGACGTCGGGCCTGTTCCGCGACTTCCCCTCGATGCGGTGGGTGATCCCGCATGGAGGTGGTGCGGTTCCGTACCACTGGGGTCGGTTCAAGGGGATGGCCGAAGGCAATGCAGGGTGGCCACTGCTCGACGAGTTGATGAACAACATCTTCTTCGACACCTGCGTCTATCACCAGCCAGGCATCGACCTGCTCGTCGACGTCGTGCCGACCGACAACATCCTCTTCGGATCCGAAATGGTCGGCGCCGTGAAGGGGAAGGACCCCGACACCGGCGAGTTCTACGACGACACGAAGCGCTACATCGACCGCGCCGACCTCACCGACGGGCAGCGCACGCAAATCTTCGACGGCAATGTCCGCAGGGTCTACCCGCGGCTGACGACCACAGGAGTCGCCTCATGAACAAGCACGTCATCGTCCGCAACATCGAACGGGCCGAACCATCGATCATCGATCGGCTCGGCGCCGCCGGCACCGCGACGGTACACGAGGCGATTGGACGCGTCGGATACGTCGGCCCGCACCTCAAGCCGATCCAACTCGACACCAAGATCGCGGGGTCGGCGGTCACCGTGCTCAGCCATCCTGGCGACAACATGATGATCCACGCCGCTGTCGAGATGTGTCAGCCCGGCGACGTGCTCGTCGTCGTCAACACCGCACCCTCGATACACGGCATGTTTGGTGATCTGTTGGCGACGTCGCTGATGGCGCGCGGCGTGCGTGGCTTGGTCATCGACGCCGGGGTTCGAGACACTGCCGATCTGCGCTCGATGGGCTTCCCGGCGTGGGCACAGCACGTGTCGTGCCAGGGCACCGTCAAGAACACGCCCGGCTCGGTCAATGTCCCGGTGGTGCTCGGTGGCGTCACGGTGCAGCCGGGCGACGTGGTGTGCGCTGATGACGATGGCGTCGTCATCGTCGAACGGGCCGACGCGGCCTGGGCGCTGGAGCGGTCAGACGCGCGACTGGCGAAGGAAGAGCAGATGCGCGCCACGCTCGAGTCCGGCGAACTCGGTGTCGACGTCTACGGGTTACGTCAGAAGCTGATCGACATGGGAGTCGAGTACATCGACTGAGGCGGTCAGCTGAAGTTGTAGAGCGTCGCCGGGTTGTCGACGAGGACCCGACGACGCGTCGCCTCGTCGGGAATGAGATCGACGAGCAGATCGACGAGATCGCCGTCGTCGGGCATGTGGCGAACGTTCGGATGCGGCCAGTCGGTTCCCCACAGCACGCGGTCAGGCGCAGCGGCAACGAGTGCTTGGGCGAAGGGAACGACGTCGTCGTAGGGCGGCGGCCCGTCAGCGGTGAGCCGCTCGGCACCAGAGATCTTCACCCAGGCTCGCTCGTCGCGCATCAGGTCGAGCAGCGTTTGGAACGGTTGCTGTTCGGTTCCGTCGGCGGTTGGTACGCGAGCCATGTGGTCGATCACGAAGGGGCATGGCATCCGGTCGAGGAGTTTGGCGTACTCCGGGAGGTCCTTCGCGTCGAAGTGCAACACGATGTGCCAGCCGTGCGGCTGGACCCGGTCGACGAGCCGCCAGAACACCTCGAGGTCGGGCGCTCCGCCGAGGTGCTTGACGAAGTTGAATCGCGTGCCGCGCACGCCAGCTGCGTGGAGCGCAGCGATGTCTGCGTCGGTGAACGACTCATCGATCATCGCCACGCCTGCGTAGCGCCCGTTGCCGCGGCGAAGCGCGTCGACCATCGCCGCGTTGTCGGTGCCGTGGCACGAGGCCTGCACGAACACGGCACGCGACAGGCCGAGGCGGTCCTGCAGTCGCTCGAATTCTTCGATGCCGGAGTCGGGTGGCGTGTATGACCGGTCGGCAGAGAACGGGAAGCGGGCCGCCGGACCGAACACGTGGCAGTGGGCGTCGGTGGCGTCGGCTGGCGGAGTCCAGCGGAGGGGTGCGTGCGGATCTGGGTGTGGGCCGGGAATCGACTTCATGGTGAGGCCGGAAAGACGACGCCGTCCATCAGTTTGCGGGCGGTGCGGATGATGCCGGCACGCCGAGCGATGGGTGGCGAGGTGGCCGTGTCGACGTCCACCGCCGCAGTGAAGCTGCCGGTTGGATGCTCGCAGACGACGGTGCCGTCCAGACCCGCGCCGGCGCGCATGACGTCCGCCGCCGGTGAATCGGGGAGCAGTGCCGCGGTTGCGACCGACACCGCGCCCAGCACGCCGATCGCTTCATGACATTGGTGGGGGATGAACGTGCGCGTCGACAGGTCCCCGGTTCCCGACGGAGGCGACACGATGGTGAGCTTCGGGACGGTGGTGTCGGTGACGTCGCCGAGGGCCATCAGCCGACCGGCCTGCAGCCGGATTGATTCCAGGCGGGACCGCAGC
>CAXMZV010000090.1:0-10402 GCA_964199985.1 Candidatus Ilumatobacter isfjordensis
GGCAATCGGCTCCCACGTCGGTGCCTGCACCAGCCCGACGGTCGGGTCATCCGCCAACAGGCTCAGAATCGCGTCGACCCCCGCGGCTGAAGGCAGCAGCGACGTGACGAGGTGGGTCCTCCAGTCGGACCGCTCGTGGCCCATGTGGAGCGACTTCTTGGTGTGGAGATGGAGCAAGTAGGCGTGATCGCGGATCTCGTCGGCGAAGGAGCAGAGCAAGGGGGCGAAATTTCGGCCGCGGTTGGGGACAACCTTGACAATTCGAGGTTGGTCGGGCCCCAACTCCTCGTCGATCGCTCGGTGAGCATCCGCTGCGTCGGATGCCGTCGTCACGCTCACGAGCAGATCCGGCGTCGCCGGGAGGAGCGAGAGTCGACGGAGCAGAGAGGGGAGTACGTCAAGGTAGTAGGCGTGGACCATGACGACGACGTCCAGGTCAACGAGTTCGGAACGTGCTCTGACTCGATGTTGCACCAGTGGTTGGTCGGGCGGGTTCGTTGGTGTTCTGGCGACCACGCGAGGACGAATCGATCTATCGACCTGCGAGAGGTTTTCGGTCAACCAGTGATCGAGCGGATGCTGGTCGATGCCTGCGTCGGTGAGTTGTGACTGGTAGTCGGCGTGGTCGAAGACGGGACTGGGATCGAGCCCGGTGCGGTAGTAGTGGACGAGTGGATGTTCGGTCTCGAACGTTTGCGCGTCAACCGTGTCGTGCGGAGTTCGGTACCACGCTTCGTCGAACCACTGAGACTCGATTGCGGGCAGGGTGGGCTCAACCAGGTCGGTCGGACGGATCTCGTTCGCAGTGGAGTCGACAGCGTCGACGGTCCGGTGGAAGTGCGTCAGGGCCGCACCGCGAGCATCCGGATTTGTCACGAGGTAGGCGGCTGGGTCGAACCGTGGGCCAGGGCTTCGATCCTCGCTCTCGCCGTGTTGCAGGTAGTGGTCGAGTGGGTTTGCGCCGGCGCGTTTCACGTCGTCGTTGTGTTCGAGATACCAGGCCGGGTCGAAGTACGGGGAGGAGGAGATCGTGGTCTGGCGCCAACTGGTGGGCGCAGCGTCGTTGATCCGCTGCGCAGCTGTTGTTCGGCGTGCGACACCAACAATCGAACTGATCATGCTCATCGAGGTGCGAAAGCTATCAGTGACATCGTCGTTGCCGAAGATGCGCGGGCCCCTCCCCTGTCCGAATTCAGCCCGAGGTGGAACGGACGGGTCACGTGCTGACGACGTCGAAGCCGAGGCCGAGCGCAACGCCGAGCTGGGGCGGGTCGAAGGTCACGAATCGAAGTGGTCGCGGCAAGCGTTCCGCCGCGGCGAAGTGAATGGCGTCCGTGAGTCGCACCGGTTGGCTGCGGGCCAGGGCCGCTGCTCGATCGAGACAGCGCTGATCGACCGGCACGACGTGGAGGTGGTCCCACGTGAGGCGGACAGCATCTTCGAGGTCGAGCCGGATGATTGGCTGATCGTTGAGTCGGTCGATGGCCGGTAGGGCTTCGGTGAGCGCCATCGCTGATGCGGCCCAGACATCTTCCTCGGCGAGGACATCGAGCACGACGGCCCGTTGTGGGCCATCGATGGTCAGCGCGAGCAGAGCGCTCGTGTCGAGAAAGAGCGTCATCCGCGTAGCTCTCTGAGGACCTGGTCGATACGGGAGCCCGCCCAGACCGGGACCGGTGCCGGCGCTCGGAACTCTGTGGAGCGGCGGGGTGGGATGACGGCCCCGGCGCCGATCAACCGATCGAGGTCCGGAGCGTCGGCGTCGAGTGGGCCGAGCTGGGCGGTCGGGCGTCCGCTGGTGGTGATGATGGTGCGCTGTCCGGCGGCTGCCCGGCGGATGGCGTCGGTCAGACCGGTGCGCAGCTCGCGGATGCCGACTGCCGGCGCACCCGACTCCTGTGCTGTTGATGATGTGTCCACAGGTGTACACAATCAGATTTGTCGCCCGATCGCAAGCAGGCCATCATCTCGTGCATGAACTTTGCTTTCACCGAAGAACAAGAAGAACTCCGCAAGACCGTGCGGGCTTTCCTCGAAGCCAAGAGCTCCGAAGAGGCCGTGCGCGAACAGATGGAGACCGACAACGGATTCGACGACGCCGTCTGGGCCCAGATGGGCGAGCAGATGGGCCTGCAGGGTCTGCACATCCCCGAAGAGTTCGGTGGCTCGGGCTACGGCTACGTCGAACTCGGCATCGTGCTCGAAGAGATGGGCCGCTCGCTGCTCTGCGCACCGTTCTTCTCGACCGTCGTGCTCGCCGCGAACGCACTGCTCCTCTCCGGTGACGACGCCGCCAAGCAGGCCCACCTGCCCGGCATCGCCGCTGGCACCACCAAGGCGACCGTTGCCTTCACCGAGCCGAACGGCAAGTGGGACGACTCCGGCATCGAAGCAACCGCAGACGCTGACGGCAAGATCACCGGCACCAAGAGCTTCGTGCTCGATGGCAACACCGCCGACCTGATCATCGTCGCCGCCAAGACTGCTGCAGGCACGAGCTTGTTCGCCGTCGACGGCGACGCCGCTGGCCTCACCAAGATCGCACTGTCCACCATGGACCAGACCCGCAAGCAGGCGAAGCTCGAGCTCGACGGTGTGCAGGGCACGCTCATCGGCACCGACGGCGCCGGCTGGGACACCCTCCAGGGCATGCTTGACCTCGCTGCTGTCAGCCTCGCTGCCGAGCAGGTCGGTGGCGCTCAGATGGTCCTCGAGATGGCTGTCGAATACGCCAAGGTGCGTGTGCAGTTCGGTCGCCCGATCGGCTCGTTCCAGGCCATCAAGCACAAGTGTGCCGACATGCTCCTCGAAGTCGAGTCGGCCAAGTCCGCTGCCTACTACGGCATGTGGTGCGCCGCTGAGATGAACGACGAGCTCGCCTCGACCGCTTCGCTCGCCAAGGCATACTGCTCGGAGGCGTACTTCCACGCTGCTGCCGAGAACATTCAGATCCACGGTGGCATCGGCTTCACCTGGGAGCATCCGGCGCATCTGTACTTCAAGCGTGCCAAGAGCTCCGAGCTCCTCTTCGGTGACCCGACGTACCACCGCGAGCAGCTCGCCCAGCGCATCGGTATCTGAGACCCGGGGCTCTGGTCCCTCTCTTGACCGCCCGATCTGCTCTCTTTGCGGGTCGGGCGGTTGCGCGTCTGGACTCGTATCCTTGTGAGTGATGGAGCCGGTGACGATTGTTTTTGCTGTTTTGTCGGCGTTGATCGTGTTTGCGATTGCGGCGGCGTCGGTGGGGCGCGAGGCGCATCGGCTTGACGCCGTGGCGCCGCGAACGGTGTATCTGCTCGACGAGGCAACTGACTTCGTCTGTGATCGACTTCCTGAAGGGAGCCAAGCGCGCCTGACCCCTGAGGAGGTCCAGCAACTGCTGGTGTTCCACATGCAGTGGTTGCACTCCCAGGGCTTGCAGCCCGACGATGTGGTTGACACCCCGCAGGCCATCGACGAGACCCTGGTCGTTACCGAGGACTCGCTCACGGCGTATCTGCTCGGCGAATCCGATCGGAAGAACCTCGATCTGCTCGATGACGTCGATGCCGTCCACGTCGTCGAAGCACATCTCGCCTACTTCGAGGCGATCGGCGCCGTCGGGCCCCAGGTGCCCCTCGACGACATCCTCTGAGATTCGAAACTCTCTGAAACCGGTCCGACATCAGCGTCAGCGATGTGCTGAACTCTGTCCACCAGAGAGAGGAGGTGGTCCAGACAATGCCAGACAGTTATTGCGGGATCCTGGAGGTGGTTGGCCGCTAGGTCAACAGGCTGGATCGCCTGGCGAATTCAACGCCAACCCCGCTGCCCCTCATCGCCGCATTGATCCCAGTGGCGTGACGGAACAATCGTCGGCTGAGCCGATGGTCTCCGGATCATGGTGAGTGCAGTCCCAAACAGTTGTGTTCGACGCCCGAGTGCCACCCGGTGCTCGGGCGTCGGCGCGTCATCAGACGTAATGGGGGAGTGGCGTCGTCGTCCAGTAACTTTGTGATTGATGGATCATCACCCGAAGTTCGAAGAGAGCCGATTCCTGGGCGACAAGCGCACCCAGCTCGTCTACGACCTCCAGTCATGGGACGACGACGATGTCATCAACGAATTCGTCGGCTTGGGCGTGGCGCTGAGTTTCAGCCCGGACGAGCTGCCCGAAGCACGCAACCGCGGCTACACGCTGGCAACGCCGGGCAAGAAGCGCATGCACCGCGCTCCCCGAGCCTGAAGTTCGTCCATTGACCATGCCCGGGATGAACGAGCGGTTCGATTCGAACGGCCTCTCGCTCGCTTGTCACGTCGCGCGCCCACCGGGTGAGACTCGGCCCGGGCCTGGCGTCATCCTGTGCCATGGGTTTCCGATTGGACCGCTCGATGCGCAGCTGTCTGGGGGAACCTTTCCGCAGTTGATGGATCGCGTCGCCAGCGGCCTCGGGTGCGTGGCGATGACGTTCAACTTCCGAGGGTGCGGCGAGAGCGAAGGCGACTTCTCGCTGCAGGGCTGGGTCGACGATCTCAGGAATGCGATCTCACATCTGCAAAGTGTGAGCGAACCGAACGGTGTCATCCTGGTCGGCACCAACACCGGCGGCTCGATTGCGGTGTGCGTCGGTGCTGACGATCCGCGCGTCAGTGCGCTGGGCTTGCTGAGTCCTCGCGCTGACTTCGATGACTGGGCAGATCACCCACGGCGATTCCTCGAGCACGCCCGCGAGATCGGTGCGATCAAGCGACGGCAGTTTCCTCCATCGGTCGATGAATGGGCTCGTGAGTTCCGACGGTTCCGGCCCGTGGCGTCAGCCCGACGGTTCGCGCCCCGCCCGATGCTGGTGATGCACGGTGAAGAAGACGACTCAGTGCCCGTCTCAGATGCTCGCCAGCTCGTCAACGCCCACGGCGACGCCGAGTTGAGCCTGTTCGTGGGCGCAGGCCACCGGCTGCGACATGATCCGCGGGCCGTGGCCGTCCTGATGGGTTGGCTTGACCGGATGCGGTCGACGACAGTGCACCCGTCGGCAGAAATCGTCTGACCGCGGCTGCCGGAGCGTTGTTCAGCGGCTGCCGTTGAGCTGGCTCAGGTGCCACTCGTACGCTGTTTGAACGATGGCGTCGAGATCGTGTTTGGCCGACCAGCCGAGCGTCTCGAGCGCGTGGTCTGGGTTGGCGTACGTCGACACGGGGTCGCCAGCGCGGCGGGCCACAACCTCGTGTCGAACCGGACGACCGGCGATTGCCGCCGCCGCGTTGATCACTTCGAAGACCGACGATCCCGTTCCGGTGCCGACATTGATTGCGGTGGATTCGCCACCGTTGCCGAGGTACGCGAGGGACTTGACGTGAGCGTCCGCAAGGTCCTCGACATGGATGTAGTCGCGGATGCAGGTGCCATCGGGCGTGTCGTAGTCGTCGCCGAACACCTTGAGCTCGTAGTCATCGAGCAGTACTGCTTTCATCGCCAAGGGAATGAGGTTGAAGCTGTAGGTCCAGTCCTCACCGATCCGTCCGTCGAAACTCGCTCCGGCGGCATTGAAATAGCGCAGGCTGACCGAGTTGAGGCCGCTCGTCACGCCGTACCAGGACAGGATCTTCTCGACCATCGCCTTCGACTCCGCGTACACGCTCTCGGGATGAATCGGGGCGGCCTCGGTCACGGGGACGGTCGCCGGCGTTCCGTTGACCGAACACGACGAGGAGAACACGACATCGCTGACGCCTGACGCCAGACACGCTTCGACGAGCTCGACAGTGCCCGCCACGTTGTTGCGCCAGTACTTGGCTGGAGTTTCCATCGATTCGCCGACCGCTTTGTAGGCAGCGAAGTGAACGAGCTGGGTCACGCCGTACTCGTTGCAGGTTGCCGTGACGAGATCGTTGTCGGCGATGTTGCCGACGACGAGCGGCGCGTCGATCACCGCTTCTCGACGGCCCAACTCGAGTGAATCGAGCACGACGACGTCGCGTCCGGCTTCGCGCAGCGAGCGCACCGTGTGCGATCCGATGTAGCCGGCACCGCCGGTGACGAGAACGGTTCCTTCGAGCGACGATGTCATGGCCGAGAAGGGTATCGGTCGAGGTCAGCGCCCGCGGGCGAAGAGCAGTCGCCGAAGCGTGCGGCTCACGATCCGCGTGTCGCCGACGAGTGACAAGGCGAGCACGCCGCCGGTTTCGCCGCGCCACTCGAGGTGGGCCTGTCTGCTCGCGAAGACGACAGCGACGACGCCGACGACGACAAAAAGCTCGACGAACCGTCACATCACGAGGGGGTTGACGCTACCGGATCGTCGCGTGATGATCGGGCCAGCGGAGGCTTCCGTGGTCGGTCGGCAAAAGACGCATTCGATCGTGTGGGTGCGGATCAGGATAATTCGATGATGGCGATTCACTCATTGACCCGTCGCGCCTGGACCGCAGCGTGCCATGCGGTCGGCGTCTCTCGGTGAGTGCCCGATCCCAGCGACGTTATTGCCGTCGCAGCGACCTCGAAGTCGCAGAACTGGCGACGGAGCGCTTGCTCGCGGTGCCGAGCGAGCATGTGTGTGACAGAGCAAATGAGGCGAAACGAAACGGGATCGACACGGCTGTTCGAAGGGCAAGGGCGACCGGTTTCGCGTCGTGCTGGATGGGTTTTCGGTGAACCCCGCCGACGTGGTGTACGTCGGTGAAAACCCGCAGCCGACATCGCGGGAGCCCGGAGTGCTGGAGCCGAAATGGCCTGACCAATTAGTGCTGGTCATGCTTCGTCGACCGGTCGACCCTCGCCGGCTGGCTCGGACTCGATAGCCGCCCCACGGCAGCCGAAACTTGGGCATGTACCGGTCAAGCGTTTGCTGGCGACGTCGTTTGGCCCCCTGGAGATCGACGGTCACGACGTTACGATCACGCGAGCAGGCATCAGAGCTGTGCGACTCAGGCATCAACTGGAAATGGATACGACAAGATGTGCGGGATCTTCGGCGCAGCGGGACGGCGATTCCAGGGGGCCTCTCGTCGGCTCCGGCGGCTGACCCCAGGTACCAGAACGTGAAGCAATGCCTCGACGTACTCGGCTTCAGTTTCACGGACGTGATCACGCCCACAGTGAACCCCCCGACTGCAATCGGAGCGCCATGACCCCCTGTATCTGGTTCATCTCGAAGTACGTCGTCACCTCGGCGGCTGGGGAACCAGCCGGTCGCGGCTACGGCCTCATGCGTGAGTTCGCCCGAATGGGCTACCAGTCGGTGATTGTCACCTCAGATTCGATGGGCAAGTTTGATGCGCCAATCGCGGATCGACCCTACGTTATGGAAGAGCATGAGGGGATCACGCTCTTGCGCGTCCGCACCCTGAAGTACGCCGCCAGCACGTCGATGCGCCGGATCCTGAGCTGGGTGGACTTCGAACGCCGGCTCCTCCGGATGCCGAAGGATGCCCTGCCCGCGCCGGACGTCATCGTTGTCTCGAGCCTGTCCCTGCTCACGGTGCTCAACGGACTGCGCCTTCGTCGGCGCTACAAATGCCGGCTGATCTTCGAAGTGCGCGACATCTGGCCCCTGACGATCGTCGAGTCCGGTCGCTTCGGCCCCCGCAACCCCTTCGTGCTTGGACTTGGTGCCGTCGAGAAGTTGGGCTACCGACGTGCCGATGCCATCGTCGGCACGATGCCCAACCTTGGCGCGCACGTCGCGAAGGTGACCGGTCGTCCCCTTCCCACCTTTTGTATCCCGCAGGGGGTCGACGTGGAGGCGCTCCGGACTCCGGCACGACTGCCAGCGGACTACTCGGCGACCTACATTCGGGGGGACAAGTTTCTGGTCGCCTACGCGGGAAGCATCGGCATCTCCAACGCGATGGACGTGTTCTTCGACTGTGCGGAGTCAATGCAACAGGACCAAGACATTCACTTCGTCGTCCTGGGCGATGGCGAACTCCGGCAGTCCTACATCGACCGGTACGGATCGTTGCCCAACCTCACCTTCGCCCCGCGCGTGCCGAAATCTCAAGTCCACGACTTTCTCACCCGCTGTGACCTGCTCTACTTGTCGGTCAACGACTCGGAAATCTGGGACTACGGCCTGTCGCTCAACAAACTGATCGACTACATGCTTGCCGCCAAGCCGATTGTTGCGTCCTACTCGGGCTACCCGTCGATGATCGACGAGGCCGAGTGCGGGACGTTCGTCCCGGCTGGGGATGCTGTGGCGCTCCGGGACGAAATCCGTCGGTTCGCTGTGATGGCTGCCGAGGATCGCGAAGTCATGGGGGAGCGCGGGCGCTCGTGGCTGCTGGGAAATAGGGTCTTTAAGGTGCTCGCCGAGGACTACCTGAAAGTGCTGTTTCCGGACGGCATGAGCCCGTCCAGCACGTCTGCGTAGAGCTTGAGTAGCTGCGTCTCCGCGGTATCCCGATGCCTGTCCGGCTCGGCTGCCCGCACGACTAGCTTTGGCCAGCCGAGTCCGTCTCGGTGCGGCGGAGCGGCTTGGCGGGTGACCCGACCACGGTTTGGCCGTCGTCGACGTCGCGGGTGACGACTGCGCCAGCGCCGATGAATGCGTCTTTGCCAATGGTCACGCCGGGCAGCAGGTTTGCCCCGGTTCCGACGGTGGTGCCGGCGCCGATGGACACGCTTCCGCTGATCGTTGCGCCAGGAAAAACGGAGACGAAGTCATTGATGACGGAATCATGGCCGACGGTGCAATTGAGGTTCAGATGGACGTGCCGACCGATTCGGATGTTCGTCGTCATGCGAACACCGGCGGTCAGCACCGACCCGGATCCGATGTCGACGTCGAACCCGCAGCTGGCTGTCGGGTGGATGAGGGTCACGGGTTCGAGCCCGGCGTTGCTCAGTCGTTCGTCGATGCTTCGACGACTACTCGTGTCGCCGATGCCGATCGTGAACGCAGCGCGCTCGTCCACCGCTTCGGACAGACCATTGAGCAACCTCACGCCACGACGCTCGAGGAGATCGAGATCGACGTCTCCATCGTCGAGAAACCCGATGAACTCGAATCGGTGATCCTTGGCGTTCTGGGCGTCGATGACATCGAGTACCTCGCGACCGAATCCACCGGCGCCGAAGATGCAGAGTTTTCGGATCGCTGTGGGTTCCGTCATGTTGGAGAATCTACGATGTTGCGGGTGAACACCGACGGAGGGTGGCGCCTTTCGCCGGTACGACGATGGCTGGACTCGATGCTCGCGGCGCTGGCGCTGATAGTGCTGGCTCCGGTCATCGCCGCTGTGGCGATCGTCGTGCGGTTCCGGGTCGGCCGACCGGTGCTGTTCCGGCACGAACGATCAGGTCTTGATGGCGTCCCGTTCGAAGTGCAGAAGTTCCGAACGATGACCGACGAGTGCTCGCCCGATGGGTTGTTGCTCTCCGACGGCGACAGGCTCACGCCGCTCGGCCGGAAACTGCGGTCGATGAGTCTCGACGAGCTTCCGCAGCTGTGGTCGGTCGTCCGTGGTGACATGAGCCTGGTCGGTCCACGTCCGCTGCCGACGAGATACATGGAGAGGTATGACGATGCCCAACGCCGCCGACTCCTCGCACACCCGGGCATTACGGGTTGGGCACAGGTGCAGGGGCGCAACTCGCTGACGTGGCCCGAAAAACTGGCGCTCGACGTGTGGTGGATCGACCACGCTTCGCCCTGGCTGGACCTGCGCATCCTTGTCATGACGGTGACGTCAGTGCTCCGTCGCAGTGATGTCGACGCCGGAACCAACGTGACGATGCCCGAGTTCAGACAGGCAGAACTCATCGAAGACGAGTGAGTCCTGCGAGGACCGGGCTTCGGTCTGCCGGGATCATCTGTCACTGACTCGCTCTCGCGCGAGTCAGACGATGTTGCCTTCGTCGCCGATGCCCTTGTTGTGTTCGACCTTGCGAAGTCGTTCGTCAAGGAGTGCAACTTCCTCTGCCAGTCGCCTCGTACGTTCCTCGAGTCGCGAGAGCTCCCAGGAGTACTGAATCGCGATGAGCAGCAACACCGCGCAAGCGCCGGTGAGGAGCAGTGCCGGCGCGTTCTCGATACCCAATTGCTCGGCTGTCCAGTCGAGGGCTCGGGGGAACAGCGACAGCACCACCGAGGGAACGGCGAGTGAAAGCCAGAGGAGGGCATAGCGCGACCTCAGCCGTTGCTGAGCGCTCAGCTTCAGAACGACGAAGAGAATCAAGATGGCAATCAGGGCCATGAGGATGCGTGCCGAGGAGCTCATCGTTGTCGGCTCGGACGCTTCGAGCCCGGTCGTGCCCGACCGAAGAATGCTGCGCCGAGTACGCCGACGAGCACCCGGACGTAGTGGAACATGAGCCCCCCGGCCCGTTGGGACGGCGCCCCACCCTGGCGCGGCAGCATGGCGACGGGTGTCTCGGTGATATTGAAACCTGCATCGCGCACGATGAGCAGGACTTCGACCG
>CAXMZV010000091.1:0-10353 GCA_964199985.1 Candidatus Ilumatobacter isfjordensis
GGGTGACCGTGTTCGCCGCCGTCACCGTTGCTGCGGGTGCGGGCGTGCTTGAACTCGGCATTCGTTACGCCACGAGCCATTGGCGTCGCAGCGAACCCGAGATCTACGCCGCCGTCGTCCCCGCGCGCTGACAGCCAATCAGATTTGGGGTCAGACCCGAGATCTGATGGGCCGTGTGAATCGTTCGACGTCGTCGCCGATCCGCACCACGCCTGGGCTGGCGATCAAGGTGCCGATCGAGAGAAACGTGTCGCGCTCGGCGTTGATGTGCTTGAGCAGTTCGATGTCGCGATCGAGACCGGGCTGCGGGCGAGTGACCATCACGCACCGGTCGATCTGCTTGAACACTGCCAGCTCCGCGCCAGCGTCACCACCGATACGAACGTGATCACCGACGAAGTCGTCCTCACCAGACCCATCCACGACGATGTTGGTGCGGAAGCGACGAATGTCCCAGTCGCCCAGCGATCCAGTCGACACCAGGGACAGCCGGCTCCATTTCGAGTCGTGCCACGCGCCTTCAGGCCCCGTCCACGACACCCAGTTCGCATCGTTCTCGAAGTCGAGCGGCACCTCGTAGGTGCCTCCTTCATCGCCCGCCTTGCGAAGTTGGACTTCCTGACCAAGCCAACGCGAAAGCGCCGCACTGGCGCCGCGCTCGTCGACATCGCCGGTTTCAGGCAGGGTGATGACGAGCTCACCATCATCGAGACGCGCCGACGCAAACAGCAGTTGAGGTGAGCGTCGAGCGGTGAGCACCGTGCCGGTAGCGACATCGAAGACGCCCCAGCCCCGATCGCCGTCGATCCCCAGCTCGCCGACCGACGCTGACTCAAGCCGCTCGCCTCCGATCGACTTCACCGGATAACGCCAGAGCTGAGTGACCTGCATCTACTCCAACGTAGGCCACCGTCCTGTTCCACTTTGACCGGGGAAGAATGGGACAGCGCCCGGGGAAACGCGGCTGCGCCTGGGTGCGCGACGCAGGGTTGGGTAAACTCCCACCATGAGTGAACCCACCGAAACGATCAGCCCCGCCGACGTGGACGAGACCCAGATCGACTCCGCTGCTGAGCTGACCGAAGAACTGCTCGTCGAGGAGATCTCCATCGACGGCATGTGCGGCGTTTACTGAGCCCACGAAACATCTCAGTCAGAATTCAATGCTCGACGCCACGCTGACCCTGCATCCGCAGGTGGCGCTCCGCCCCGAACCGTTCGGCGCGCTGGCGTACCACTACGGCAATCGCAGGCTGATCTTCCTCAAGCACCCCGACGTCGTCCGCGTCGTTGAGGCGCTCGACGGCACCGCGACGGTTGCCGAGACCCTCGCTGCCTGCGACATCGACGAAGCCCGTTGGCCGTCGTTCGAACAGGCGCTCACCAATCTGCAGACATCGGAGATGCTCCAATGAGCAAGACCCAACTCGTCGAACAGCTGAAGGGCGGCCTCGATGCCCCTATCTGCCTCACCTGGGAACTCACGTACGCGTGCAACCTCGAGTGTGTGCACTGCCTGTCGTCGTCGGGCCAACGCGACCCACGCGAGCTGACGACCGACGAGGCCAAGGCCGTGCTCGACGAGTTGCACGAACTCCAGGTCTTCTACATCAACATCGGCGGCGGCGAGCCGATGATCCGGCGCGACTTCTTCGAGCTGCTCGAGTACTCGATCGGTCGGGGCATCGGTGTGAAGTTCTCCACAAACGGTGCGTTCATCGACGCGGCCAAGGCCAAGCGCCTCACCGAGATGGACTACCTCGACATCCAGATCAGCCTCGACGGCACCGACGCCGTCACGAACGATGCGGTCCGCGGCGAAGGTTCGTACGACACGGCGATCACCGCAATGCAGCACTTGCAGGATGCCGGGTTCGGAGAGTTCAAGATCTCGGTCGTCGTCACTCGCCACAACGTCGATCAGCTCGACGAGTTCAAGGCGTTGGCCGACGAGTACGGCGCCCAGCTGCGCATCACTCGCCTGCGCCCGTCAGGCCGCGGCGCCGACAGCTGGCATGACCTGCATCCGACGCAGGCGCAGCAGCGTCAGATCTACGACTGGCTCGTCCTGAACGGCGAGAACGTGCTCACTGGCGATTCGTTCTTCCACCTCAACGCGCTCGGCGAGGAGCCGCTGCCCGGCCTCAACATGTGCGGCGCAGGCCGTGTCGTGTGTCTCATCGATCCGATCGGCGATGTCTACGCCTGTCCGTTCGTCATCCACGACGAGTTCAAGGCTGGGTCCGTTCGCGACGAGGGCGGCTTCGCCCACGTGTGGAAGCAGAGCGATCTGTTCACCGAGCTGCGCGAGCCACAGTCCGCCGGTGCATGCGCATCATGCGGCAGCTACGACGCGTGCCAGGGCGGCTGCATGGCCGCCAAGTTCTTCACCGGCATCCCGCTCGACGGACCCGACCCCGAGTGCGTCACTGGCCACGGCGAGACAGCACTGCTCGCGGCATCATCGATCCAAGCGCCGAAGCCCATGATGGATCACTCCAAGCCATCGCGCGTCGCGGTCACCATCGGCCGCCGCTGAGCTAGTCCAACGCGAGATCGTGCTCGTAGGTCTTCTCGAGTCCGGTGCGCAAGCCGTCGCCCTCGAGACCGAACTGCGTGCTCACAATGTCCGCGAGGTCGGGCGTTGTCGCATATCCGACCCACGACTTCGGGTTCCACACCTCGGCACGGCGGAAGGCCTTGGCGCAGTGCCCGTACAGCTCCGCCACTTCAACGACGATCGCGAGCTTCGGACGACGCAATTCGGCCGTGAAGCCGTCAAGCACGGACCCGTCGGTTGTGAGCGTCGCCGGACCATTGATGCGCAGCGTCTCGTCCTTGCCCGGCATCACCAGCAGTAGGCCCACGTACGGATGGACCACAATGTTTTCAAGGCTGTCGAGCCGGTTGTTGCCATTCAGGTCGGGAATCGCGATGTGCCGATCATCCAGTCGTTGGACGAAGCCGGGCGGGCCGCCGCGCGGCGACGCATCGATGGATTCCGCACCGTCGGTCGTCGAGATGACGATGAACGGGCAGCGGTCGATAAACGCGGCTGACGAGTCGTCGATCGAGTCGAACACCTTGTTCGCCGCTACTTTGCTCGGCTCGCGATAGAGCTCGCGCAGTCCAGCGATGTCGGCGATGCGATTCTTGATCTCCATCCATCAAGCTTCGCACAGCCGCCACGTCGTTTGCGCGCTGATTGCTGCGGACCGGTCCGCAGCAATCCCGACACAAACGCCGGTGACGGATGTCAGGGAGCGATGACCGCGGGGGCGGCGGCATCGGTGACGAACTCGACCTGCTGGACCGCACGCGTCATGGCCACGTACAGCAGACGCGCACCTCGTGGCGTCGGGGTGTCGCCGCCCTCATGCAGGATGGCGTGCGGGTTCACGACGATCACCCCGTCGAACTCGAGACCCTTCACCGCTTCCGGACCGAAGATCGGGATCTGGTTGCGGTCCAACTCATGGACGTGATCAGTAGCGCTCAGATCGTGTTGAACGAGTTCTGCGGCGATGGCGTCGTGGAGTTCGAGCGGGGCCACGACGCCTGTGTTCTTGTGGCGCGACTTCATCGCAACGACAGCGGCAGCGATGTCCGCCGGCAGCTCGGTCGACGCGCTCCGTCGCCAACTCGGTGCTGATCCGGCGATGCGGACGCTGCGGCTCTCGGTGGTGTCGACGGCAGTGAGCGGCAGGAGGCGATTGGCCACCGTGAGGATCGGTTCAGGGACGCGGTAGCCGATTGTGAGGTCGGCAATCGTGCCGTTTGTTCCGGCCGGACCGAGGTGGGCGAACACGTCGGTCCATCGTTCCTGACCGGCAGGCGTGGTCGACTGAGCAACGTCGCCGACCAGCGTCATCGATGTCGACGGACTGCGGCGCCCAACCACGCGCAAAGCGACTGCCGAGTGGTCCTGCGCTTCGTCAACGATCACGTGGCCATAGGTGAACGGCGACCCGTTGAGGAGCGAGTTCGCCTCGTCGATGAGCAGCTGGTCGTCACGGGTCCAGGCGCGTTTCTTGCCCGTCGGACCAGGCACCATGCTGTCGACAAGTTTGGTCGGTTTCTGCGTTGGCCAAGCCTTGTTGATCGCTGTTTTCAGCGAACCCGCACTCGACCACGCCGCGTCGTCGCCGGTCCGTTGCAGAAGCGCTCGTTTCGCCAGCGCCGTGACCCGTACACGTCGCTCGTTGATGGGACTTGTGCCACCCTTGGCGGTCTCCAACCATCCGGCGATCTCATCAACGGTGAAGACATGATTGCGCGCGCCGATCGGCACGGCGACGTCGGCGGGGGGAGGCTGAATCGCAGCAAGCGCGGCCGTTTCCAGATCTCCGAGCCGGTCGGCCGATCCCTTCCAACGTGCGGACTCGACGTCATCGAGCGCTGTGACGTCGACCCGCGGGATGCAGAGATCGTCGATCGTTGATTGACGCACGCTGCGCTCGCCGAGCGACGGCAGCACGTTGCCGATGTAGTCGAGGAACGCGCGGTTCGGGCCGACAACGAGGACGCCATCGCGTGCGAGGCGGCCGCGGTGTTCGAACAGTAGATAGGCAGCGCGGTGCAGGGCGACCGCGGTCTTGCCCGTTCCGGGCCCGCCCTGCACGATGAGCACCTGGTCGATGTCGGAGCGGATGACCACGTCCTGTTCGCCCTGAATCGTGGCGACGATCTCGCGCATTTCGCCACTGCGCTCGGCGCCGATCTCGGCGAGCACCGGGTCGGGGATACCACCGGCGACGTCACTCCCGTCCGGGTCATCGAGTTGTTCATCGAGATAAGCGATGAGTTCGCCCTCGTCGAGCGTGAATCGGCGCCGGAAGTCGACCCCAAGCGGGTCGATTGCGGTGGCGCGGTAGAACGGCGCGGCGATCGGTGCTCGCCAATCGACGACCACGGGGTCATGGTTGTCGTTCTCGATGTGGCGTCGGCCGACGTACCACCGGTCGACGCCGCCACGATCGTCCCCACAATCGATTCGTCCGAAGAAGTCGCCGGCGCCGGGCCCACCCAGGTCTTCGAGCGCGTCGGCGACCGTGACCTCGATGTACTCCTTGGTGAACTCGTCGGCCGCACTCTCGGGATCGACGGCAGAGAGCCGCTCGATCATCCGGTCCCGCGACCGACGCGAGAACGCGAGATGGGCGCGCTCGGCAGCAAGATCGGGAAAGAGTTCGGCGTCCACAGGGCAGGCGACGCTACCTGATCCCTCCATCGGCACCCTCTGACCTTTCCACCAAACCCGCTCCCAGAACCGACTTTCAGGACTGGGGTTCGTGCGGTGTGGGTCGAGTCGCGAGATCGGGTGGCTGACGTGCGAAGATTCCGCACTGTGTTGGCGGCGCTGCTCATCATCGTGTCGTACGTGCTGGGCACTTTCCCGAGTGCCACTCTGATCGCGCGCGCCAACGGCATCGACATCGCCACGTTCGGGTCGGGTAACCCTGGCGCATCGAATGTCACCCGCGCGCTCGGCTGGAAGAAGGGCGTCTGGGTCTACGTGCTCGACGCCCTGAAGGGCGCCATCGCCACCGGCCTCGGACTCGGCATGGGATTCGACTGGGCGGGCACGGGTCGCCCACTCGCCTATGCCTGTGCGGCAGCGGCGATCCTCGGCCACATGTTCCCCGTCTTTCGACGGTTCAGGGGCGGCAAGGGTGTGGCCTGCGGGTCCGGTGCGCTCATGGTGCTCCAGCCACAAATCGGCATCGTGATCCCCCTGGTCTGGTGGTCCATCAGCAAGGCCACCGGCAAAGCTGCGGTCGCCTCGATGTTGACCGTCGCGTCCGTCCCGATCGGACTCGCCATCCTTGGCCGCCCGCTCTGGGAATTCGCTGCGACGGCAGCGTTGTCTGGCCTCATCCTCGTGAAGCATTGGAGGAATTTCGGGCGGCTCATCAGGCGTGAGGAACCCTCCCTCGGCAAGGATCAAACGTGACATGCAGCTGCTGACCCCGTTGAACATCGGCGATCGAATCGCCCCGAGCCGGGTCATGTTCGGCCCACACGTCACCAACCTCGGCGCCGACGACCGCAGCCTCACCGATCGCCAAACCGCTTACTACGAACGACGCGCTCGAGGCGGAGCAGGCATCGTCGTGGTCGAAGGTGCGTCGGTCCATCCGAGCGACTGGCCGTACGAGCGAGCACCGCTCGCTACCCAGTGTCTCGACGGCTGGACCTCAATCGCCTCTGCGGTTCAGGCTCACGGAGCGCTGGCGATTGCCTCGCTCGACCACGCCGGCGGCCAGGGATCGTCGGCATACAGTCAAGCGCCGCTCTGGGCGCCGTCACGTGTGCCCGAGGTGAACACCCGCGAGGTGCCGAAATGGATGGAGGCCGACGACATCGACGCGGTCATCGCCGGATTTGTGGCCAGTGCCGGTCGCGCGTGCGCTGCGGGAATGGACGGCGTCGAGATCAGTGCCGGCCAGCACAGCCTCGTTCGCCAGTTCATGTCCGGGCTCACCAACCATCGCGACGATGAGTGGGGCACCGACAAGCTGCTCTTCGCTCGCCGGGTGATCGAGGCCGTCCGGGCAGGCGGCCTCAACGAAGGGTGTATTCTCGGGCTGCGGCTCTCCTGCGATGAGCTCGCACCGTGGGCCGGCATCACCCCCGAGATGGCGCCGGCCATCGCGGTTGAACTCGCTGCCTCCGGCCTCGACTACCTCGTCGTCACACGTGGCTCGATTTACTCGATCGAGAAGACGCGACCCGATTTCCACTTGGGCACGGGATTCAACATCGACGTGTGCCGTACGGTGCGCGCTGCGCTCCGCGATGCCGGGCACGAGATCCCCGTCTTCCTGCAGGGGTCGATCGTCGAGTTTGGACAAGCCGAATGGGCGCTGGGCGGCTACGACGACGAGGCGCTCGCCGACGGCATCGAGATGACGCGGGCACAGATTGCCGACCCCGACGTCGTCACCAAGCTGCGCCACGACGCGGGCGAACAGATCCGGCCGTGCACTCGGTGCAACCAGACCTGCCAGGTGCGCGACCCGCGGAATCCGATCGTCACCTGCGTCGGCGAACCGACAAGCGGCCGCGAGACCGAAGATCCTGACTGGTACGAGCCGACATCGGCGCCGCAGACCGTCAACGTCATCGGTGCGGGCCCGGCCGGTCTGGAAGTTGCTCGTGTTGCGCTGTTACGCGGCCATCGCGTTGTGTTGCTCGAACGGTCCGACACGCTTGGCGGGGTCGCCGCGGTCGCTGGCCCGCACGGCGAACTGATCGAATGGTATCGGCGTGAGCACGAGCGGCTCGGCACTCAGATCCTGACCGGCGTGGTGGATTGGGACGACGATCCCGATGCCGTATGGGTGCAGTGCACGGGAGGCCAGCCAGGCCGGCGCGACTACGAGGTGGCCAACGATTCCGTGCCGCTCCTTGACGTGCTTGACGTTCGGCGTGGTGTCGAGCTCCCGGAGGGAATCATCGTGCTGCTCGACCTGATCGGCGGACCGATCGCCGTGTCACTCGCCGAAGAACTCGGCAACCGAGCTGTCTTGGTGACCCAGGACAACATCGCCGGCAACGAATTGTCTCGCACTGGCGACCTGGCCCCCGCCAACTCGCGCCTCGCACAGCAGGGCGTCACCGTCGAGCGGCGTTCGATCGTTCGTGCGATCACCGCCGCGGGTGCCGTCCTCGAAGATCGATTCAACGGCGAACGTCGCACGATCGCGTGCGCGGCCGTGGTCGACTGCGGCTTCCGACTCCCGACCGATCCGATCGATGGCGTTGCGATGCGCGCAGGTGATGCGGTGGCACCACGAACCGTGCACGAGGCAATCCTCGAAGCCCGCCGTATCGCCCACTCGATCTGACAACACACGTTTGTGTCGCGATTTCTGCGGACCGGTCCGCAGAAATCCGGACGCAAACGACCAGGCCGGGTGAGGTGGGGACAGGTCAGGCGGGGAGGCCGTCGGGGGCAAACAAGGCGGGCCAGCCGCCGGTGTGGATGAACACCACGTCGCTGTCGCCAAAGCGACCCTCGCCAGCCAGGCCCAGCGCGCCGGACAGGCCCTTGCCCGAGTAGGTCCGGTCGAGGAGCCAGCCGCCGTTGGTTGCAGCCCAACGGATGGCCTCATCGCCAGCTTCGGTCGGCACGGCATAGTCGTCGCCGATCCATCGGGTGTCGACCTCGACATCGACAGGGTCGACGCGAACGTCGGGGAGTTGCATCAGGTCGAGCGTCTGGTTCGCGAGGTCGGCCACGCTGGGCAGCCCGACGTTGACGCCCTTCGCAACACCGATGGCGATGACGTCAGGGACGGTCTGACCGGCGGCGATCAGCGCAGCCCGTCCAGCGAGAATGCCTGCGTGCGTGCCGCCGCTCGATGACGTGAACACGACAGTCGACGGTGTGAGAAGTTGATCCGTACACTGATCGACCAACTCGACAAACGCTGCGGCGTAGCCCAGTGCACCGATGGCGGTGCTGCCTCCGATGGGAATCGAGTACGGAGCGAGTCCTTCGTTAGCGAGTTGATTGGTCAGGGATTCGCGAACGATCTCAAGTTCACCCCAGTGGCTCTCGGCTGCGCCAGTGAAATGCAGTTGTGCGCCAAAGAGCGACGACAGCAGCTGGTTGCCCGTCGCCTCGTCGGGTTCGTCGCCCGACAGGACCAGGTGAACTTCCATGCCCAGGCGGGCGCCAGCCGCCGCCGTCATTCGACAGTGATTCGACTGCCCTGCACCGACGGTCACGAGCGCACGGGCACCGACACGCTGGGCGTCACCACACAGGAATTCGAGCTTGCGGGCCTTGTTGCCGCCGCCACCGAGGCCGGTCAGGTCGTCGCGCTTCACCCACAGCCGAGCACCCCCGCCGATGATAGGGCCTTGCTCGAGGGGCGTCGGAGTCGTCGCCAGGTGGGCTCTGTCGAGGTGCTCGAACATGGCTGGCATGCTAGGCACACATGTCGATGACCACCGATTGGAACCCCTTACTGCGCGAAGAATTCGCGAAACCGTATTGGACCGAGCTGCAGGCGTTCGTCGCTGGCGAGCGTGCCGAGCACTCGGTGTACCCGCCGCACGATGAGGTGTTCACCGCACTCCACCTGACGTCGTACACCGACATCAAGGTGATGGTGCTGGGGCAGGATCCATATCACGGTGCCGGCCAGGCGCACGGCCTGGCGTTCTCGGTGCGCCACGATGTGCGCGTGCCGCCCTCGCTGCAGAACGTGTACAAAGAGCTGGACGCTGACCTCGGCATTCCCGTTGCCGAGCACGGCAACCTTGAACGCTGGGCGCGTCAAGGAGTGCTGCTCCTCAACACCACACTGACCGTGCGCGCCGGCCAGGCCGCGTCGCATCAGAAGCACGGGTGGGAAGAATTCACCGACCAGGTCATCCGGACGGTGAACGACAAGGTCGATCCAGTGGTGTTCGTACTGTGGGGCAATGCAGCGCGGCGCAAGGCCGAGTTCATCGATCGGCAACGACACACCGTGATCGAATCGCCGCACCCGTCGCCGTTCAGCGCGCGCAACGGGTTCTTCGGCAGCAAGCCGTTCAGTCGCACCAATACGGCGCTGACGGAGGCGGGGCGAGAACCGATCGACTGGTCTGTCGACGATCTGGTTGATCAGGTATCAAAACAGGCAGACTGACGGCCATGGCATGGCAGACCAGCAAGCGCGTGCTGAGTGTTCGCTCCAAGCACCACACGATCGACGTCATCGTCGAGATGCTCGACGGGTGGCGCCGTCATCTCTCGGGCCGGAATGCATCCCTGTTGGCATTCTTCACCTTCCTCTCGATCTTCCCGCTGATGCTGGCGGCAACGTCCATTCTCGGCCTGGTGCTCGAAGACAACGACGACCTGCGTAACCGGATCATCGACAACGCAGCCGACGCGATCCCGGTCATCGGCGCCGACCTCAAGGCCGACCCCGACGCCATCAGCGGTTCGATCTGGATCGTGATCATCGGCATCCTCGGCGCACTTTGGTCGTCGATGAGGGCGTTCCTCGGGCTGCAAGGAGCACTCGACGACACCTGGGAGGTCCCCGTCGACGATCGGCCTGGGATGCCGGTACAACGCGGGCGCGCCATTGTTGGACTACTCATTCTCGGCATCCAACAGATCGGCAGCATCGCCATCACCGCGATCGTCAACGCGGCGGACCTGCCAGGCATCAGCCAACTCCTCGTGGCGCTCGGGACCGTTGTCGTCAACATCGTCGTGATCGCGGCGATGTACCGGTTCCTGACCAGCGCCAGCCCCAGTTTCGGAGACGTGTGGCCCGGCGCAATCATGGCCGGCATCATCTTCAGCGTGCTCCACTACTTCGGGCCGAGATTGGTCGAGATGAT
>CAXMZV010000092.1:0-10346 GCA_964199985.1 Candidatus Ilumatobacter isfjordensis
GTCTGTGAGAAGCCATCCGGCACACCGCTGAGAATGGTGACGGTGTACTCCTCGACTCCGATGCTGTTCGGGATGTTGATGAACAGGTAGTTGCCGTCGGCATCAGTGGTCGTGGTGAGCGGGATCGCCAGGCTCGGGCTCGTGATCTGCACCAGGACGCCACCGAAGCCCGGCTCGTCAGCGTCTTGCACGCCGTCGTTGTTGCGGTCCCACCAGACCCGGTCGCCGAGCACGCTGTCGGCGAAGTAGCCGAAGTCCTGATCGAGGTCACTGGGTGATGCGGTCGTCAGTGTCGTCATCGACACCGAGTCGCCGGCATCGATCGCACCCGGCAGGTCCGGGTCGTCGGTGTTGACGACGGTGGTGATGCCACCGATCACGGTGACTTGGTATGCACCTTCGGGCAGGTTGCCGAACAGGTAGTCGCCACCGGGGCCGGTGACGGTCTCGAAGAACGAGTCGTCGGTTCCCCCAAGCACGCCATCAGGCCCGAAGGAGATGAGCTCGACGGTGACGCCGACGAGGCCGGGCTCGCCGGCGTCCTGGTCTCCGTCCCCGTTTTGGTCGAGATAGATCGTGTCGCCGATCGAGCCCGCTCCGTTGTAACCGAAGTCTTGGACGAGGTTGTCCTCGCCGTCGCCGAGCACGAGCTCGTTCTGGCTGTCGCCTTCGACTCCGGGCTCGGAGACGTTGACGTAGTCGGCAGGCAGGTCGCCCGTGTCGACGACGACCGAGTAGTTGCCGGCGGGCAGCATGTCGACGAGGTACAGACCGTCAGGGTCGGTGGTCGTGGTGTATTCGATGTTGTCGTCTGTGGTCGTGAGGTTGTTGTCGGGGCCGGCCCAGGTGACGGTGACGTCGATGTTGCCGAGGCCGTCCTCACCCGGGTTCTGGATGCCGTCGACGTTCTGGTCGAACCAGATCGTGTCGCCGATCGAACCGGTACCGGTGTAGCCGAAGTCCTGGACGTCGTTGCTCTCACCGGTGGCGATGGTGACCTGCGATGTGTTGTCGGCGCCGCCATCGGGGTCCTGCGTCGGCGTCGTGCCGCTGAGCGGATTGACGACGTCCACCTGGAACGGGCCGGCCGGGAGGTCGGTGAAGTCGTACGTGCCGTCGACGCCCGTGATCATCGGCGGGTAGGCGACGTTGTCACCCGGAGTCGACAGGTTGCCATCGGGGCCACCCCACGTGAGGGTGATGCTGGCGCCCGGAATGCCGGGTTCGCCCGGATCTTGCACACCGTTGCCGTTGGTGTCGAAGTAGATCGTGTCGCCGATCGAGCCGGTTCCGGCGTAGCCGAAGTCCTGATCGAGGTCAGCAACGGCGGCAGGGTCTCCGACGCCGAGGTCGGTGACGATCGAGACGCCGTTCGGGTTCACCGTGAGGTCGTCGCCGTCGAAGGTGTTGGTGTCGAGACCTGCGGGCAGGCCATCGGTCACCGCCACCGAGTAGCTGCCATCGGGCAGACCGGTGAATCCGTAGTCACCCGTTGCGTCGGTTGTGTCGACCGGCAAGGTGACGTCGTCGGCCGTACCTTCGATCCCGTCGAGGCCGAACCAGACGAGCGTGACCTCGACGTTCTCGAGGCCCGGGTCGGTCGGGTCGTCGACGCCGTCGTTGCCTTGGTCCCAGAACACGGTGTCGCCGATGCTGTTGATGCCCTGGTAGCCGAAGTCCTGGTCCAGGTTGTCGACACCACCGGTGATCGTGACGTCGCTGGTTGAGCTGCCGCCGCCGACCGGGAAGCCGGTGTTGCTCGCGAGGTCGACGATGCCGCTGGTGACCGTGACGGTGTAGGCGCCATCAGGCAGGTTGTCGAAGGTGTAGTTACCGTTCGTGTCAGTGACCGTCGTGAACGTGACGGGGCCGCTCGGGCTCTGCCACGTGAGGACGACGGTCTGCCCGGCAATACCGGCCTCGCCGGGACCCTGTGCGCCGTCACCGTTGAGGTCGAGATAGATCGTGTCGCCGATCGACGCTGAGCCGTTGTACCCGAAGTCCTGATCGAGGTTGTTCTGACCGTCGGCGAGCGTCAGAGCACTGGTGTCGCCGAGGCCGTTGGCGCCTTGGTCGCCATCGAACGTGGGCGTCATTCCAGCAGGCAGCGTCGCGGTCTGCACGGTGACGGTGTAGTCGCCCGGGGGAAGGTTCGCAAAGAGGTACCCGCCCATTGCATCGGTCGTTGCGGTGTAGGTCTGCGGGCCGGTGGGGCTTGCCCAGACCAGCTCCACGTTGACGTTCTCGAGGGGGTACTCGCCAGCGTCGAAGACACCGTCGCCGTCACGGTCGAACCAGATGGTGTCACCAATCGAACCGGCACCGCTGTAGCCGAAGTCAACCGTGTCGATATCGGCGCCACCGGTCAGCGTGACCGGCGTCGAGCTATTCGGCGTCGCGATTCCGCCATCAGAATCAAACGTCGCGGCCATGCCAGCCGGCAACGTCGAGACGTCGACCTCGACGAGGAATTCGCCGTCGGGCAGATTCGGGAAGCTGTAGCTGCCGGTGCTGTTTGTCATCGTCGTCAGGACGATGTCATCGTCACCGCCCGGCAGGCCATCGAGGCCGAACCAGGTGAGCGTGACCGTGACGTCTTCGAGACCGGTCTCGCCTGCATCGAGGGCGCCGTCCTTGTTGCTGTCGAACCAAATGGTGTCACCAATCGAACCCGCACCGGTGTAGCTGAAGTCCTGCAGCAGGTCCTCGGTGGCCAGCGTCGTGTTCGAGATGCCGTCGGTCGGCGCGCCAGAGGAATCGAAGGTCTGCGTGAGACCAGGGGCAATCCCGCCGGTGATCTGCACCTGATAGTTGCCGTCGGGGATGTTCTCGAACAGGTAGTCACCGTTGCCCGAGGTCGTTGTGACGAAGACCTCGTCGTCAACGCCGCCCAGCACGCCATCGGGGCCGAGGTAGGTCGCGGTGACCTCGACGTTGTTGATGCCGGGCTCCGTGCCGTCATCCACCGTGCCGCTGGCATCGACGTCGAGCCAGACCCGGTCGCCGAGCGTCGAGCTGGCGAAGTAGCCGAAGTCCTGTTCAAGATCATCCGGCACCGCCAACGTCAAGGTGACGCTGCTGATGCTGTCACCGGGAGCATCAACGTCGGGGTCGAACGTGTTCACCACGTTGGCCGGAAGCGCACCAGTCACCTCGACTTCGAACAAGCCCGGGGGCAGGTTCGAGACGAGGTAGGCACCGTTTGCATCGGTCGTGGTCATGAAGACCGAGTCGTCGTCGCCACCGCGCACACCGTCAGGGCCGAACGAGGTGAGCTGCACCATGACGCCACCGAGGCCGGGCTCGCCCGCGTCTTGGACGCCGTCGTTGCTCTGGTCGAGCCAGATGAAGTCGCCGACCGTGCCGACGCCGGCGTAGCCGAAGTTCTGGTCGGTGTTGTCCTCGTTGTCAGCGAGGGTGAGCGTGTTGGTGCTGTCGTTCTCGGTTCCGGGTTCGGACACGTTGTTGTAGCCCGGCGGGAGGTCGCTGACGACCACGGAGTATTCACCCGGCGGGAGGTTCTCGACGATGTACTCGCCGTTCTCATCGGTGGTCGTGACGTAGACGATGTTGTCGTCGGTGGTGGCCGGGTCGTCGTCGGGGCCGGCCCAGGTGACCGTGATCGTGGCAGTCTCGATGCCGGCCTCGTTCGGGTCGACGATGCCGTCGAGGTCTTGATCGAACCAGACGGTCTCGCTGATCGAACCGGTGCCGGTGTACCCGAAGTCGACGTCGCGCTTGTCTTCGTCTTCGGCGAGCGTTGCTGCAGAGACGCCGTCAGTGGCTGCGAGGCCATCGTCCAGGTCGTAGCTCGGCACGAGGCCGGTGATGAAGTCGGTGTCGGTCTCGTCGACGTCGACGACGTACTCGCCGCCGGGCAGGTTCTCGACGAGGTACTTGCCATCAGGTCCGGTGGTGACCGGGAAGATCTCGTCGTCTCCGCCGCCGAGCGCGTCGTCGGGGCCGAGGTAGGTGACGGTGACATCGACAGTGGCGAGCACGGGCTCAGTCGCCTGCTGGATGCCGTCATTGTTCACGTCGAACCAGACGTCATCACCGATCGACGCGAGGTCGAGTTCGATCGTGACGGTGTCGGGGGCGACGTCGTCGTAGTCGCGGTACGCGCGATCTGGGTTCAGGTCTCGCGTTGCCTTCGGCACGGCGAAGTACGACGGGATGTCGGCAGTGTTCGATTGCTCGGGCCCGGCAACGACCTCGTTGCTCGAGTCGTAGCCCGCCGGCACCGTGAGGGTGTAGCTGATCGTGGCCGTTCCGGTGAGGGCCGGGATCGGGCCGTCGATCGTCCATTCGAGGCCGCCAGCGGGGTCGGCATCGGTGTTCGTGGTGCCAGCGGTTGCCGTGGTGTCGGCGAACACCCAGGTCGCATCGGTCGGGATGTCGCTCACGGTGACGTTGTACGCCGGTGCCGTGCCGGTGTTGGTCACGGTGACCGTGTAGGTCAGCACGTCGCCGGGCTGAGCGCGACGGGTGTCGGTGTCGCCGGTCTGGCCGGTCACGTCCTTGTCAATCGCCAGCGACGGCTCGACGGTGCCGACCGAGTCGCTGCCTTCGGGCGAGGTCTCGTCGAACGTCGTCGGGTCGGGCACCGTGGTCGGCGGTGTCGTGAGCGTGTCCGATGCGTTCCAGTTGACCGTCGCGCCGTTCGTCAACGTTGCACCATCGTCGGCAGCTGCAGCATTGGACACAAAGCCGACGTACGTGATGGTGACGACCCGGTCCGCCGCTGCGGCGGTGGTCAGCTCGTCGAAGAAGAAGGCGATGTCATCGCCCGATGTGTAGGGACCCACCGGCACGACGAGCGCATCAGCGGTGGCGAGGTCAGGCGAGCACGCTCCGCCACCCTGGGCGCAGGTGATCGAAGTGAGCGACTCGTAGGTGACACCAGCCGGCATGTCGTCGATGACCGTGACGTCGTAGGCGATGATGCCACCGGGGACCGTGACGTCAACGGTGTACGTGATGGGTTCGCCGACGGTCGCCGTAGCCGGATCGGCCGACTTGGCGAGGGTCAGCACCGGCACCGTGACGGTGCTGTTGGCATCGTCGGTGTATCCGTCGCCGTCCGTCCGCTCACCGGGGACCACGCCGGGCATCGACGTGGCGTCGGCGACTGCGGTGTTCTCCAACGCGCTCGACGCGACGAGCGGGTTGACGGTGATCACGTCGTACGTGAGTGACACCGTGGCACCCGGTGCGATGGTGGCGATGTTCCAGGTGATCGTTCCCGGGTCGGTCGCTGTGGCACCGGCCACGAAGACGCCGCCGTCCGAGATGGTGGCAGGCTGGACGACGAGTTCGGGCGGCACGGTGTCGACCACGACAGTGTCGTGCGCTGTCGAGACCCGATTCGACGCCACGTTGGCGTTCGGCGCATTGGTGTTGTCGTTCTCGACGTCGAGGGTGTACGTCACCGTCTGGCCGGCGGTGACGACCCCGTCGGCGTCGTTGTTCGACTTGGCGAGGGTGACGTTCGGCTCGACGATCTGGAGGCCGACGTTGTCGTTGACGTTGCGACCGTCGCCGGCGGCGTTCTCGAAGTCGAAGTCAACCCGGTTGTCCGTCTCGGTCCGTCGCGTGTTTGAGGCAACATCGGTGATCACCACGTCGAAGGTGACCTGGAATGCTTGGCCAGTTCCGTTCGGGATGGAATACGGCGTGGGGAAGGTGACCTCGATCCCGTTGCCGGTCGTGTCGATCTCGAAGTTGTCCGTGGTCGGAACTGCCGGAGCGACAGGCACGGCCACACCGTTTCGGGTCACGACGACGGACAACTCGACGAGGTCCTTCTCGGTGTCGATGTTGTCGTCCAAGACGGCGTTGTAGAACGTCGTTCCGCCGGGGAGATCGAGATCGATCGTGTACGTGACGGTCTCGCCGATCGTGGCCTGGTTGCTTGCCGCGTTGCCTGCTTCGTTGATCGACGTCGTCAGGGACTTGTCGATCACGGGCAGTGCGGTGACCACGCTCGAGGTGTCATCGGCCGCGTCGGTGTTCGGCGTGAGGCCGGCGTCGATGTTGTTCTCTGGCACGTAAACGAACGGGGTGCCCGAGTTCGTGGCACCCGTGTACTCGCGGACACCGGCGGTGTTCGTCGCCGTCGCGCCGGCCGACACGCCGGTGGGAATGATGACGTCGTACGTGAGGCTGACTGGCGTTCCGACGGCCACATCGATGTTGTCGTTGGTCTCCCACTGGATCCAGTTGTTCGTGGCGTCGCAGACGCCGCCATTGTCGATGTCAGCGGCAGGGACGTTGGCACAGGTGATCCCGGTCGGCAGAACGTCGCGGACCGAGGCGTCGAACGCCGGCTCGGTTCCGGTGTTCGTGAGGGTGATCTGATAGGTGACCGTATCGCCCTCCTGCACCGTGATGCCGTCAGCCGGAGCGCCAGCGACTGGCGCCGCGTTCAGCTCGATGACACCCTTGTTGAGGTCGAGAATCGCCTCGCTCAGTACGGCAAGTGCTGCGTCGCGCTGCTGAAAAACGCCACCCGACGCGTTCGAGTAGCGCAGCTTCATCAAGTTGTCGGCGATGTCGCCCGGATCGTTGGCAGACGGGTCGCTGATGATCGTCTGGATGACGACCTCAAACGTGGTGCCGCCGCGATCAACGTCACTGAGATCCCAGCGCATCAACGGCGCGTCATCGGTGAACGGGGCCACGGGGACCGTGGCGCCGGTGAAGTCGACAGTGTTGTTCGCGCCGATCGCCCAGCCCTCGACCGCAAAACCATCCGGGAGATAGTCGTCGACGATCGGGTCGAGCGTGTCGAGCGCGGACGGGAAGTTGACAGTGAGTCGGTAACACACGCGGTCGCCGGGGCGATAGTTCCCGGTGGACGTCGGGTTGAAGGCGACGCCGTTGCCATTGCCACAGGTCAGTGTTCCGACCGCCAACGGTTCGCTGACCTCTTTCAGAATGGTGGGCCCCTCAGACGACTGCGACGCCGAAGAGTCATCGACGAGCGGGAGGACTTCGGTCGTGCCGTCGTTGTTCGTAATCACCGTGATGTCAGCGGCAATGTCAGTGACGTTGCTGTAGGAGTCGTTCGACCCCACCGGCACGGATGACCCCCGATAGTCGTCTCGCACATCAGTGTTCAACGTGATGGTGGTCGAGTCGTTCGGCACGGTGAAGCCCGGCAGCGTCCACGTGTAGGTGATGGTGCCATCAGGATTCACGGGCGGTGCGGCCACGTCGGGCGCAGGCACCGCACTCACAAAGTCGAGGGTTGCCGGGATCGTGTCGGTGACGGTGATCGGTCCGGTGCTCAACGCGTACTCACTCGACTCGATGAGCAACGTGAAGATCGGCAACGAGTCCTGCGTGAAGAGCGGCATGTCGACCGTTTTGTGGATCGAGAAGTCTTCGATGTTGGCCATGTCGATGTCGCTGTCGACGGTCGCAGCGGGGTCGGTGAAGTAGGTGCCGCTTGCCTCGGCGTAGTTGCTCAGCGACGTCTCGCCCGCTGTCTCGGTCGTGTAGGCGCCGGTGTTGTTGTCGAGGTTCGCTGTTGCTGGGGTCGGCCCCGGGAAGACGTTCTGCTGCAACGGGATTGCGGTGATGTAGTCGATGCTGAACGAACCGCTTGCGGCCAGGTCGGCCGAGCCGACAGCGGCTGCGAGCGACGTCGAGTCCCATGCAACGCGGGTGTAGACACCACTGGGCATCGGTCCGGCGCCATCAGGGTCGAGGTCGACGGTGGTGACCGACGACGGTGTTGCGCACGGGTTGGCGGTGGCGGCACCGGCCGGGATGATGCCCGAACCTGGGTACTCCTCGGAGATGGTCGCAGGCGGAACCACGACCGTCGAGCTGTCGGTGATCGGTGCGCAGCCGAGGAATTCAAGTGAGGCCGGCAGGTAGTCGACCAACGTGAAGCCGGTCGTCGAGTTGACGGCGTTGTTGTCGACGGTGAGGGTGTAGACGGTCTGCTGGTCGTGGGCGCCGCGCAGCAGCTCGTCCTCGGTGGTGCCTCCTTCCTTGGTCAGCTCGAACGGGATGAGCAACGTGGACGCCGATGCGCTGTCGTTGCCGGAGAACGTGGCCGCCAAGGCGTCGCCGCTCAGGTTGGTCGGACTTTCGTTGATCTTGGGCAACACACGGGGGTTGCTGTTGACGAACGCCTGGGCCGAGTTGGTGACGGTGTCGCCGGAGGCGAACACGGCCTGGTCGACTTCGATCTCGTAGCTGAGGTTGACTGCGGCGCCGGTGAGCATGTCGGCCACGTTGCTCCAGACGAGCAACGTGGTGCCGTCGGACTGCGGTGTGATCAGTGGTGCGGGTGTACCGCCGGCGAAGTTGACGCCAGCGGGGAGCACGTCGGTGAACAGCACGTTGAAGCCGTCGGGCCCCGGGGCTGGGTTCGTGAGAACCAGCGACACCGGAATCGGGACGCCGTACAGCATCTCCGCGGGCATCTCCTTGCCCAGTTCGACATCGGGAGTCCCCGCGGCTTGTGCCGTGCCAGCCGTACTCAGGCCTGGTAGCGCGGGAAGTGGAGCGACGAGCGCCCCGAAGGCGAGAGATGCCGCAGCAATTCCCCGAACAAGTGTCATTTTCATGTGTTGCAGGCTTTCTTTCGCCGCTTCGGTGCAGGAATCGTGGCAATCGCATGCTGATGCGTCGTGGATGTCATGACAACTCAACGACACGACAGTGTTACCACCTCGTCGAGTGGTCAACCCATGGACGCAGCGTGGCCAAAGAAAGTTGCAGATATCTCGGCACGGTCTCGGAAGCTGTTGCGTGGCGAACGATGCATCGAGGGACCGTTCCGGTCGCTAGCCTCGTTCACATGTTGCTCGCAGCCGAGGTCTGGCATTGGTGGATTGGCGTCGCTCTCACTGGCGTCGCCGTGTTGATCAGCGTTGGCCTGGTCGGTCTGTACCTCGCAACCGTGACGTCTCAGAAGCATCCCGGTGGCAAGCGCCGCCGTCAGAACGACCTCTGACTCCCATCACATCGTGACGATCGAGCCGGCCTCGTCTGAGCCGGAGCCGATCGACGCCCACATCGTTGCACTTCTCGCACGATGCACGTTCGCCGAATCCGGCACGCTGGTGGTCTGCGCGCTGTCAGGCGGCCCTGATTCAGCCGCGCTGGTTGCGCTGGCCGTCGCTGCCGATCTCGACGTCCGTGCCGTTCACGTCGATCACGCGCTTCGCGCCGACTCGCGCGACGATGCCGCCATCGCCGCCGCCATCGCCGAACGATTCGATGTGCCCTTTCGCTGCGAACGCGTCGAACTCCAGGATGGCCCCAACCTCGAGGCGCGGGCCCGTACCGCTCGCCGCGCAGTGTTCGGCCTCGGCGCCCTCACTGGGCACACTGCTGACGATCAGGCCGAGACGCTGCTCCTGAGTCTGATCCGCGGTGCAGGCGGTGCAGGCCTCAGCGCGATGAGTCCGGGTCCAACCAAGCCGATCCTGGCCCTCCGGCGCACCGAAACGCACCAGCTGTGCGAGCTCCTCGACCTGACCGTTGCCATCGACTCGACCAACGCTGACCCACGGTTTCGCCGCAACCGCATCCGGCACGAGGTTCTGCCCTTGCTCGATGAGGTGGCCGAACGAGATGTTGCCGCGCTGCTCACCAGATCCAGCGCACTGTTGCGCGACGACGAGGAGTTGCTCGATCAACTCGCTGACGAGATCGATCCGACCGATGCGCTGCGCTTGGCAGCTGCCCCATCGCCTCTCGCGCGTCGGTCCGTGCGGCAGTGGATCGTCGGCACCATCAGCGATTCGAACCGTCACCCGCCGGACGCTGCAGCGGTCGAACGGGTCCTCGCTGTTGCTCGCGGTGACGCGACTGGTTGCGACGTCGCGGCAGGGTGGCGCGTCGAACGAACGCAACAACGTCTCCGGCTTTTCTCACCTGGGCCAACCAGCAGGTAGCCTTGCTCCTCGGTATGACGACGGTCGCAGGAACTTGCCCACTTCTCGAAGGCGCACACTGATGCCGCCTCGTCTACGCGGCAAGTGGGCCCTGGGCATCACACCCCGCAACTTCACGTGGATCCTGAAAGACAAGCTGGCCATCTGCGAGCGGCCGGGCGGAGTTGGCGACAGCCACCGCCGCGTTCGACGCCAGGAAGAGATCATTTGGCTGCGCGAGAACGGGTTCGGGTGCGTCATCTCGATCATCTCTGCGCCGAGCAACCTGCACAACTACGACGAACTGCAGCTGCCGTACCGGCATCGGGCCTTCAACCAGGACAACCTCGACGCCTACCTCACGCGCCTCTACACCGAGCTCCACGAACTCCTCAACCGCAACATCAAGGTGTTGGTGCATGCCGAGGAAGTCAGCGATCGCATCGT
>CAXMZV010000093.1:0-10340 GCA_964199985.1 Candidatus Ilumatobacter isfjordensis
ACTCCGGAAGAGCTTCGACCTGGTTGGCGTCGACCGTGAGCGCATAGACCGCCTCGGCATCGGCCACGTAGAGTTGATCGGCCGGGCCTTTCGTGAGGACGGAGTAGGAACCGTCGAGTGAACGCGTCCAGGTTGCCCCTGCATCGTTGCTCGAATAGATATCCCCATCGATGGTGGCGACGACACGCCGCGGATCTCCGTCGAGCGCAACGATGTCACCGATCGACTCGACGGCGGCGTAGCGCTCCGGCAAGCCGCTGCCGGAGCCAGCAGCGAACGACCAGGTCTGTTGGCCGTCGGATGATGTGGCAATGCCATTGAACTGCCCGAACTGCCCGAGGAGCACGTAGGTGTAGTCCTCACTGATCGACATCGACTGGGCGCCGCCCCACTGGTCCCAAGAGGTGAGTGGGCGCACCCACGTCTCACCGGCGTTCACACTGCGTAGGTATTGGCCTCCGTCGAGCGCATTGAGCGACAGCACGTCCATGTCCGACGGGTCGAACGTGACTGCGGTGGAGACGAGTCCCGAGAACCCGGTTCCAGCGCGGTCGGGTCCGGAGCCTGTCGACGTAGCGTCGACCCACTCGCCGTTCGACGCGCGCCGCAGTACGTACTCGCTCTGTGCGATGAAGCGGAGCTCCGCGGTGTCGTCGTCGGCGACGAGCACCTCGGCGGTGACAGGGGAGCTGTACGCGGTGACGGGATAGTCGTCGCCGTCACCGGCGAGCTCGACCTCCCAGCTGGTGCCGCCGTCGTCGGACCGATGGATCGCCTCCAACCCGAAGGCAAGATCTGCGGTCCAGATCGCGTCCGGATCGACCGCCGACACGGCGATGGCGTCGTATCGAGACGTGAGCTCGGGCGTCGCACCGCGTCGAAGCGAGAGGCCCTCCGAGCGGTTCTGCCATGTGAGCCCACCATCGTCGCTGCGGTACACGCCACCGCTGAGGTGTTCCGCGCCGTCGAGAGGTCCCTCGGCGAGCGCCGCGTAGACGACGTCCGTCCCGGGTACTACGACGAGGTCACGCACGTTCCAGTGCGGCAGCCCGCCGGAGGTGCGCTCCCAGGTGCGGCCACCGTCGGTGGAGCGATGGACACCCTCATCGATCGCGGCAGCGAGCAGGGTTCCGTCATCGCGTTGTATGGCGGCGACGACGTTGGCACCGTCGGCGATGGTCGACAGACGGCTCCAGGTCTCACCGTGGTCGAGCGATTCCCACACCGCTCCCCACGCCGGTTCCCCGAGCGACTCCCACTCTCGTTGCGAACCCCCGAAGGCCAACAGGCGATCCGGGGTGGTGTTGTCGAAGATCACGACCTCGATGGGCGCCGAGTAGAAGAACCCTTCCACCGCGGGAAGACCCGCGCGACTCGGCTCCCAGGTACGTCCGCCATCGCGGGACCGGTGGGGACCGCTCATGGAGCCCAGCCACACCTCGTCGGTCCGGTCGGGGTCGAAAGTGAAACGAGCGGTCTCCAGGCTCAACAGGCCCTCCGAACGTTTCCAGCTCTTTCCACCGTCGTCGGAATGAGCGACTCCGAGCAGGTCGCCGCCGACCAACACGCGATCGGCATTCGACGGGTCGACTGCGAGCGCAGTGAGCCGACCTCCGACTCCTGGCTCGCCCAGTGGCTCCCACCGCCCGAGGACGGGCGGAGGTGGGATGAACAGTGGGCCGAGCTCGGTGTTCTGTGGGGCAACGTTCGGCTCGGGATTGGATTGGTCGCCGGACACTTGGTCGTCCGCCACATCGGCGGATCCGCCACCGGATCGAGCGACGCTGGCGACGGCGACGGTCAGCGCGAGGAGAGTAACGACGAGTAGCGCCGGCGAATTCCACCAGCGGCGCGATCGATCGCCTGACGATAGACGTCCTCGGTCAGTGTTGTGATTCGATCCCAGGAGTACTCCTCTGCCACTCGCTCTTCAAGCTGTCTACACGCATTGGTAGAATCCGGTGCTTCCTCCAGCGTTCGTTTCATTGCCAAGGCCATGTCTTCGATGTCACCCGCACGGAACACACGGTGCGCGATTCCGTCCGACGCCACGATCTCGAGATGGGGCTCGATGTCGCTGACGATCAGTGGAAGATGGTACGACACCGCCTCGAGGAGGGCGAGCGGCAGACCCTCAAGGAGCGAGGGCATCACGTAAGCGGTTGCGTGAGCAAACAACCCGCTCAGGTTCTCGTCGTACAGCGGGCCTGTGAGGATGACGCGCTCGTCCTGCGACGCCAGCTCTTCGAGACCTTGGACGTATGGGCCCGTGTGGCTCGATCCGCCGACGATGACCAGCTTGGCGTCCGTGTCGACCAGCCCGAACGCTCTGATCGCCTGGTCTATTGCCTTCTCCGGGACGAGGCGACCGACATTGACGATGTAGGGCTGACCCGTCAATCCGAAGCGGTCGAGAACGTCGGTCTTCGCTCGCCCGGCCAGATCGGCGGGGGTCATGCCGTTCGGGATGTGGTGCGTGGGTCGATTGAACTCGTCACCGTAATCGCGGCCCAGCTGCTTCGACACGACGATCACCTCGTGGGGAACGTGCGCGCTCAGCCAGGCGGCCGTCTTGAGGCTGACCTTCGCAGCAAGACCCCACTTCGCCCTTTGGTCGTCGCGGCCCTGAATGGTGGCGACAACCGCCCTGTTCCTACCGATGCGCGCCAGTGGCGACCAAAGACATGGTCCCATCGCGTGGAAATGCACGACATCAAAGTCCCGTCCGATGGTGCGGAAGGTTCCGGTCAACGACTGGGTGAGGTTGCCAGAGTACTTGCCCCGAGTCGCGGGCACCGGCACGAGTCGAATCCCGCGGTGCTCGGTGACCGGCTCACCGCGATGTTCACGCCGGTTGAAGACGGTGACCTCGTGTCCCCGCTCGACGAGTCGCGCCGACAGCTCCTCTACAGCTCGCTCGACACCGCCATAACTCGCAGGAATTCCCTTCTGCCCCACCATTGCAATTTTCACTCGATCTCCCATTCCGTGGTGCCGCTGACCGATCAACCAGAAGTTTATCGCGACCCCGACGCCAGCACCTAGCGCCGAGCGCCGCTCATCGTCGTCGAGCGGTTGTTGTGCTGGTCAGCTCGGCGTAGAGACGCTCGATCTGTGTGAGATGCACGTCGGGGGTGAACCGTTCCGCCACGCGCCGGACGCCGTCGTCACCCAGTTCCGCGGCCAAGACCGGATCGTCCAGGCGATCGATGGCTTGGCGCAATGCGACCGGATCGTCGGGTGGCACGGTCAGGCCGCCACCGCCTCCGGCCACGATCTCGGGACTCCCCCCGATGTCGGTCACGACCACGGGCACGCGACGGGCCATGGCCTCGATGATCGCCAGCGGCATGTTCTCGTAGCCACGCGCGGGGAAGACCACGACACCTGCGTTGTCGATCTCGGCGAGCACCTCGGGACCATCAAGCTGACCAAGGAATACCGTCGCGTCGACGGCGAGCTCGTCGGCAAGCTGTCGAAGCGGGCCTGAGAGGGGGCCGTCACCGGCAATCCTGAGCGTACGAGCAGGGGTCAGTGCACACGCCCGGATCAGCGTGTCGATTCCTTTTTCCTGCGAAAGGCGACCGACGCTGAGAACGTCCCCACCGGGGGCGTGCACGTCGCGGGCGAGCGGCGCGCTGCTGAAGTTCGGGATGTGTTGCAGCCGGCCGGGCTCGAATCCGGCCTCCAGGAGCTTGTCGTGGAGGAACTTGCTCGGGCAGACGAACCGATCGACAGCGTCGTACGCACCGATCTTGCGGTGAAAGGCGGTTTCCGAGGCGAGCACGGCACTGTTGACGAGCGACCCAGACTTGCAACGTCGACGCACAGCGTTGTGGAAGCCGCCGCCGAGACATGCCTCGCAAGACCCGCGACCGTCGTGCATCCGGTAGGTCGGACAGATCAACTTGAAGTCGTGGAGCGTCATCACTATTGGGATGCCCCGTTCGCGAATCGGACTGAGGATCGACGGGGACAGTTGGTGATAGATGTTGTGCAAGTGAACAATGTCAGGCTGGAACTCGTCGAGAACAGCCGCCATCGATCGAGCAGCTCGCCGCGACCAGAACATTCCCGCTCCGGCGCGGAGCTTGCGTGACAACCCAGCCGGTGGAGGGTCGTAATCATCGACGGCCGGGAACAGGTGCTCATAGGTGGCGGGCAGATTGTCCGGATGGGCGGCCGCGAAGTACTCCACCTCGTGACCTCGGCGCCGCAGTTGCGCGCCGAGATCCAGCATGTACACCGCTGCGCCGCCAAATCGCCTCAGGAACTTGTCGACTTCGAGCACCTTGAGAGGTGGCACGGACCCGGCGACGGACGCTTCCGTGCGCTGCTGCGGGTACTCCGGTCGATCGAGCGGAGGATTGGGCGGCGCTGACGTCATCCCCGGTCAGGCCTGACCCGGGTCCGATCAGGAATTGGCGACTGCAAACTGCTGCTACGGGCGACCACAAGTGGCTGTTTGTCATCTCCATCGTCGTCGCACTCGACGTCGTCGAATCCGTTGGTGTCGACGCCTGTCCGGTCCGTCAGCGGTTGGGCGCGTGTACTCTCCACGACGACTCGAATTCCCGCCTCGGCGGCAAGTTCATTGATCATCGACACCGCATCCGATTCACTGTCGATCAACACGATGACGGCTGCGCCATCTGCGATCGCCTGCTCTGCCTGGCCGATCTGGATGTATGCGTCGCCGCCAGCATTCACGATTGTTAGAGGGCCGTCCTGGGCCAGGCTGGCATCCTCCAACGATTGTTTGAGCAAGCGACTGCGGTCGTCCTCCCAGAGCTCGGATGTGGCCGAGTCGGGCATGAGAACCCAGATCGGAGTCGGGGCGGATGCTTCGATCTCACGGCGCTGACTCGAATCGGCGGACACAGCCGACATGACGGACACGCCGGTGTCGGCTGGATCGGTCGAGTCTCCGGCCGGGGATTCGGCCAGGGATTCCTGATAGGTCTTGCAGGCCCGCTGATGGGAGCTGAGTCCACCGGCAGAGCGGCAGATCCGGCCGCAGACGCAGACGTTCTGCGGCGCCGCTGTACTCGCTGGCTCGGTGCGGTCGCCGGACACGCCGGTGTCGGCTGGATCGGTCGAGTCTCCGGCCGGGGATTCAGCCAGGGATTCCTGATAGGTCTTGCAGGCCCGCTGATGGGAGCTGAGTCCACCGGCAGAGCGGCAGACCTGGCCGCAGACGCAGACGTTCTGCGGCCCTGCTGTACTCGCGGACTCGGTGCGGTCGCCGGACACGCCGGTGTCAGCCTCGTCCTGTTCGATCGTTGACATCATCTCGTCGGTGCGCAGATGACCGGGCCCGATCGCGATTTGTTCTGGGGGGTTTCGTTCGCGTTTCCGGCCATCGAGCAGAGTAAAGAGCCCGATCGACAAGAGCACGACCACGATCATCGACGCCACGACGCCGGCCAACAGCGTGCCGCGAGTCGAGGCGATGTCCGCGGGGGTGCTGATCTCGAAGTCGCCGCTCGCAGCGCCGGCGAGGAGTGACTCCGTCTCGGACAGTTCCTGCTTGGCCTGGTTCACCGCGGTTTCGGTCACGACTGCGGCACGATCGAGCTCGTTGTACGGCGGCTGCAGCGGGGCGAGTCGGTCGATCTCCACGGTCAGTTCCGTCTGCCGCTCCTCCAACGCATCTCGAACGTCGGTCGTCAACCCGGTGTTGAGCAACTGGACTTGCAACGACGTCAGCTCGTCGACAGCGATGCGGTACTCCACGGATGGATCCTGGGTTTGGTTATTGCCCCGAAACTGCTCCAGGTCCGCTCGTGTCTCGAGGAGCTGGAGCTCCGCTGAGTCCAAGCTCCGTTGAGCCCGATTCCGTTCCTGCTCGAGCAGGGTCGTCAATCCGACACGGGCGGCCTCGGACGCAATGATCTCAGCCAACTCCGGGGTCTCAGCCGTCGCTCGAATCGATATCGCGGTACCGCTCGCAATCTGTCGCGTCGTCAGACCATCGATCGCTATGGCGTCGATACCACTTGCCCTCGCGACCTCATCCTGGATCGGGCCGAGAGACAACAACACCTCAAGGTCGCCGGCGAACGGACCAACTGCGAACGTCGAGCGATCAGGAGGCAACGCCTGACCGAGGAAAACCACAACCTCTGCTTCGTAGGAGTTGGCGTCGTCGACGAGCACGAATGCAGTGGCCGTGCCAGCAAGAATTGCGACCGCAACAACAGCGATCAACCGACGGGTGGTCAAGTGTAAGAAGTTGAAGATCTCCACAACGTCCGCTCCTCAGTGGGACCCGGCACCCACCGGCCGCCAAATTTAGCGTAATGATAGCGCGCAGTCACCGGTTCCACCCTTCCCGATGAGCGACCGATGCGCCCTGCTCGGCACCGAACGGTGTGTTAAAGTTGAGGTTAGTGTCAAGGCTCCCCCGGAGACCGCTTGTTGGGCTCTTCGCCCTGCTACTTGTCGGTTGCGCAGGAAACGAAACCTCTGAGCCTGTCGAGACGCAGGTCGACGAGACAATCGAGATCATGCCGATCGGCGACTCGATGACCGCAGGGCCCTACTACCGAATTCCGCTGGTCAGGGCGGTCACCGAGGCAAGATGCCCTGTGGATTTCGTCGGGACATTCACCGGAGTCGGTGTGGCCGAATCGGATGAAGATGCCGAGCTGGACCTCGATCACCAGGCGGTCGGAGGAGCGACATCGACTCAGATCCGGGCCCAAATAGGCGGATGGATGGAAGAAAATCAGCCGGACGTCGCCCTGGTGTACCTCGGTACGAACGATTTCTACAACGACGTCGAGCGGGACATGACGATTCAGAACCTCGAGTCGATCATCGAAGACCTCCGGAGCGGCAACCGAGGGGTGACGATCCTGCTGGCGCAGATCATGCCCTCGGTCGACGTCGAAGATGGTGTCGCCGCCCTCAATGCCGAGATTGGTCTGTTGGCCGAACGCCGTGCAACCTCCGCCTCGAAGATCGAAGTCGTCAACATGGCGACCGGGGTCGAGGTCGACACCGATCTCGTCGACGGTGTCCACCCGAACGAACAACAGTCCGAGGAGATGGCCAACCGCTGGGCCGGCGCCCTGCGTGAGGTGATCGGGGATCGATGTCCGCTCTAATCACTGGGGAGCAGTTACCGCTCCTCGACGATTTCGGCTCCGATGCGCCAGCCGGCAAGGTGATCGGGACGACAACACGAACAGGGCACCGCCGACAAGGGATCGACGCAGAGAGCGTGTTGTCGATCGATCATCGTGCGGCTCGCATCCGGCCACTCGTACGGCCGGGATGGGGAAGATCGACGCTCGCCTACGGTCCATTCGCCATTCGCGACGGGTTGATCGCTTCGATCGTGTTGCTCAACGGTCGGAACGGATCCGAAAACCTCGATCCCTGGCCGTCACCGATCAACTGGATCAAGCAATGGGTGCGTGGGACGCAGAGCGACGGACCAGCCGAGCGCATGCTGCACGCTTACCGTTTTCCACACCGAGATCGACTGACCCGGCGATTGCAAGCGGCGCGTGCCGATGCTCGCTGCCTCCCGGCCGATCGAAGAGATGTCAATCTCGCAGTGTCGTGGACTCCCTCGGCTGTCGCTGCCGAACCCGAACGCGGGCCGGGGCTCATCGTCCGGGCGACCGGTCCGGAGAACGCAGAGCTCTGCCTCGCCGAATCCGGAGAGCTCCACACCGCAGCGCCCCTCCTCGAACTGCCCATCCGCCTCGTGTTCCTGTTCACCGGCGGCAAGCTCGCCGTGCTCGCCGCAATCGGCAACGACACAGCGCACTGGCCGAAGCCGACGTATCTCGGGACCCTGGCTGCGCCGGCCGGAGATCTTGGATGGCTCTCGATCCAGCAACGCACACTCGGCCAGGTCGGTTGGGGCATGGACACCAGAATCCGGGAGGTGCACGTCGACCACCTCGCGGAGTATCCGACCGTCGATGAACTGGCAGCCGGCGCCGAGATCGACTCACAATGTTCGATCCCACCGAGTGGACGCAGGATCGACGATCCCGTCGTCTTCGTGGACCACTTCGAAGGGAGCGGTCCAGATCTGGCCGGCACCACCGGTGGTGGGCGGGCGTGGCGCCATGTCGTCGGGAAACGCAAGATCCATTTCGACCTCGGCACCGCGGTGGTCGGACCGGCACTCCCGACCCCGAGGGGTCGCGTCACGCGATTGTTTCGCCCATCGGGGCAGCGCACTGCGTACGTCGTCGACTGGGACGGTCGTGCCGGTTCGATCTCCACCGAGATCACGCCACCCGGCACTCGGCGCGGCAACGGCGATGCGGGCCGCGCTGGTCTGATCCTCTTCGAGAACCAGGACAACTATCTGATCGTCAACGATTGGCTCGACGACGAGTATGGCGGGTCATCGGTGTCCAGCTTCCGCCGGATCGACGGACACGAAGAGGTCTACGACGCTGTCTGGACCAATGTCGGCCAGCGGATCGTTTGGGGGCGCCGCCACGAGCTGACGCTTTCGTTCGACCCGTCTGGATTCACCGCCTACGTGGACGGCGAGGCGGTGCTCGATCGGGAGTATCGAGATGTGTACCCGACTCGCGGGCCGGTCAACGTCAACGCCGTGGGGATCTGCACGAACTGGGAGTTCGGCGACGACACCGGTAGTCGGTTCCAGTCGTTCACAGCCCGCGGTCGCTCAACGCCATGAGGCCCCGGGTCGCGACGCATTCTGCAGGAAGTCGCCAAGCGTCTCAGCCCGCACCGACGTGCGGTACTCGAGCGCCCGCTGACGGCCCCGAGCCCCCATCTCAGCAGCGCGCGTTGAATCGAAGAAGACGCGACGAACGGCATGTGCAAGTTGCGAGGCATCCTGGGCGTCGACTAGTTCGGCACTGATGCCCTCGTCGAGGAACTCAAGAAACGCCGGAGTACGCACGCCGATGACAGGCAGCGAAGCAGCCATCGCCTCCAGAACGCTGAGGCCGAACCCCTCCGATCGGGAGGCACTCAGCAAAGCGTCGGAGATTCGCATCAGTGCCGGTACATCCTGTCGATGCCCGAGAAGATGCACGCGATCGCCGACCGCAGACGCGAGGATCCGAGCCTCGAGCGTTGGCCTGTCGGGCCCATCACCGGCCAGCAACAGCTGAGCATCGGGCAGGTCGTCCGCGAGCAGTTCCAGCATCTCGATCAGTTGGAGCTGACCCTTGAGCGGGATGAGCATGCCCGCGTTGAGTAGGACCGGATGGCCTTCACGCAGTCCGAGCTCGGACCGCAGCGCACGAGCCCGTTCGGCGTCCAGGGCGAGGTCGAACGCCGAATCCGGCAATCCGGGCGGCACCATGACGAATCGATCAACGGGAATGCGAAGGTGATCGGCGAACGAACGCGCAACGGCTTTCGAGGTCGCTGCCAGCCCAGCCACCCGGCGAATCGACAGGTAGTTGAACGGGTACAGCACGAGGCGCTTGAAGAAGGCCAGCACTCGGCGGGCCGGGGGAGGAAACCGAATCAGCGGTATTGCGACACTGTGGAACCAAACGACAACTGGTCGTCCGGTCGCTGCCGCACAGATCTGGGCCATCGTTCGGTCAAGCGGCGTGTTCATGCTGTGCATGACGTCGATCTGCTCTCGCCGAACGAGGCGGTACAGACGAATGACGGCCGCGGGCCAGCTCTTTGCCGTGCCGTCCCCGACGACGTCGCACCGGATCCCGTCGCTTCGATACACATCGAGCAATGGGCCGCCTCCGAAGGCCACCACGATGTGCTCCCACTCCGGTCCCCTGAGCGCGTTGATCATCCTCAGCAGGACGATCTGGCCGCCGCCCAGGTCAAGATCCGGAAGGACGTGCAGGACCCGGGTCGTCGTCGGTTCGCGCGTGGTCATGAAGTAAGACTGACAGGTATCGGTCAATCTCCTTCCAAGCGGAGCAGGGGTGGGACGACCGAGTTGCGTCAGCGACGGAGCCGGTATGGTGTCGATGGCTGCAAGAGAGGAGCGCTCATGACTGAACCACGCCCGCGAGTCAGCATCGGGCTCCCGGTGTACAACGGAGCGGCGTACGTCGCAGATGCGATCCGCTCCATTCAGGTTCAATCACTGGGCGACTTCGAGCTACTCGTGTCCGACAACGCGTCGACGGACCAAACCGGCGAGATCGTCCGTGACCTGGCAGCGACGGACCAGCGGATCAGGTACCTCCCGAGCGACACGAACGTCGGCGCGAATCGAAACTTCAATCGAACGTACTTCTATTCGAGCGGCGAGTACTTCAAGTGGGCGGCACACGACGATGTCATCGAGCCGACGTTCCTCGAGCGGTGCATCGAGGTCCTCGATGCCGATCCGTCGGTCGTTCTTGCTCACA